>JAYSSH010000098.1:0-2681 GCA_043720635.1 Candidatus Kaiserbacteria bacterium | reverse complement strand
GTACTTAGAGCTTCAGTTGACGTTGCTACTTCGGGCACTGGGGTCACGACGGCCGGTGCATCACCCAGCTTAAGTCCCCCATTAGGCCTGGCGTCAGCATTTTGGACTTGCAGGGTCTGGGTTATTACTTGACCCGCTTCGTCACGAATTTCACCTTTATTAATTTTTTCATTACGTTCGTTTACCACAGCTACCACATCGATGGAACCGCTATCCGTAAAACCTATTCCTACTCCGGCTCCGCTTAAAACCAGACATAACCCTAATACCGTAAATAATGTTTTTGATTTTTGTGAGCGACTTCTCCGTTTGGCTGCTAAAGGCGTAGGGGCTTTTCGTGAAGTTGGTACAAGCTCTGTTTCAACAGAAACTATCCTCGGACGAGAAGTAGCACGTTTTCGCACAACTTTAACTTCCTCTTCAACAGAAACAACCCGTGGTTTACGGGTTCGAGTTTTTGGAAGAACGACCTCTTCTCCGTCTGCGTTTATACGAGCACGGGGCATGTGTTTATTCTATCACCTGATACAATAAATAAGTATGCTCATAACCCTACTTGTTCACACATTCATCTTTGCAATAGTATTATTAGTATTAGTCACTGGTGTCTTTGCGATTGCTCAAATAAAACAAGATAACAGTATTATGGATATTGCCTACGGGCCGCTTTTCTTCCTAAGCGCTATGATCACGTTATTTTACACTTCTGGTATTTCGGCTACGTCCTTTTTAATTACGGGATTAACCGGACTGTGGTCCATGAGACTTGCCCTGCGCATTTACCGCAAAAATAAAGGTCGGGCTGAAGATGCCCGTTACGCTGCCTGGCGAATCGAGTGGATGAAGCGTGGACGCTCGTATTTTTTTTGGCGCAGTTACGGACAAATTAATTTATTACAAGGAGCAATAATTCTTATCGTTTCACTGCCTTTTATTATTGCAACCGCCAGCACGGAAAACACATATAACATTTTCTTTGTCTCGCTTGGTCTTTTGGTGTATGCCTGCGGATTAGCCTATGAATCGCTCGCTGATTACCAACTTGATGTTTTTTTACGAAACAAAAAAAGTGGCTTGATTACGGAACCTATTATTCAGACTGGATTGTTTCGCTTTTCCCGGCGCCCTAATTATTTTGGCGAAACGTTAATTTGGTGGGGTCTGGCTATTATTGTCTTACCGCTTCCGTTTGGGTGGCTCGGGATTATTAGTCCACTCGTGATTACGTACATTGTAACTAAAGTCACGGGACCAATGCTCGAAAATATTTTTCTTGAAAAATACCCTGAAGAATATCGTTCGTACATGGCGACAACAAATTATTTTATTCCTGGTCCTAAAAAGTCTTAATCGAGTTTACGACAACGATCACTACAATAGATTACCTGTTCCCATTGACCGCGCAATTTCCATGATTTACGATTTGAAAAAGGTCGTTTACAGACAGGACAGATTTTTGTTTCTTTTGGGATTGGCATACTTTCCTTGTATACTACCATCACTATGGAAGCCAGTGTCATTTACCCGCATCAGCTTTTTACTCCAAAAAATCACCCAGCGCTTGCTAACGGGAGATTAGTGTATCTGATTGAGGAACCATTATTTATTTCTGAATGTGGCACGCATCGTCAAAAGATGTTGTTGCACCGCTTATCTATGCAAGCGTATAAAACTGAATTAGAAAAAGCTGGCTTTGCGGTAAAATACATCGCAATTAAACCCAACACCTCTACCGACAGCGTATTACATCAGATTTATAGCGAGGGCGTATCTACCATGCACATTGTAGATACTACCGATAATTATCTAGAGCGCCGAATAACCACCGCTTCAACCAACTATCGCTTTACTCGAATATCGTATGACTCTCCCCTTTTTATTATAGGCAAAGAAGAGGCAATCACTCGTTTCCAAAAAAGTGGTAAATTTATGAAGAAATTCTATGAGAAATTACGGCGCGATAAAAATATACTGATGGTGGGGACAAAGCCTATGGGAGGTCAATTTAGTTTTGATAGTGATAATCAATCTAAACTCCCTAAACAAATTTCCCTTCCCACCGATATTGAGTGGTTAGAAAACGAAGCAATCAACGAAGCGAAACAATGGCTTCAAGCAATTGCCAGTGAACAATACGGTGAGGCTCGTGTATGGATTCCGTACACCCGGACTGCAGCCAAAAAATTTCTTAAAGAATTTTTAACTGATCGGTTTGAGTTTTTTGGAACTTACGAAGACGCTATTACTACAAAGCATGTTCGACTTTTTCACTCTACCCTTTCGCCATTAATTAACATTGGACTTCTCTCTCCAGCTGAGGTGGTTGAAGACGCCATTAATTATGCAGCCACCCATCACACACCCATTAATTCACTCGAGGGATTCGTGCGGCAAATTATTGGCTGGCGGGAATTTATTCGCGCTAGTTATGAAGTTGATGGTGCTAATATGCGTAACCAAAACTTTTTTAATCATACACGGTCGCTGACCGCTGAATTCTGGACCGGCGCTACTGCTATCCTCCCGCTTGATATTAGTATTAAAAACGCCCTCACGTACGGATACAATCACCATATTGAACGTTTGATGGTGCTCGGTAATTTTATGTTACTTTCGCAAATTATCCCCCACGAGGTCTACAAATGGTTTATGGCGATGTATGTCGATGCCTATGATTGGGT
>JAYSSH010000097.1:0-6935 GCA_043720635.1 Candidatus Kaiserbacteria bacterium | reverse complement strand
CAAGCTACGTTAGGAGGTATTGTTACTAACCCTAATCCGTCCACCGTCTATCGGTATAAACGTGATATCGACTGGGGTACGGCTCCCAATCAACGTTGTACCAGTATGGATATAATCTCGATTGTAGCTGATAGCGAAATTACGATTGGAGGACCAATTGGTCAATCTTTAAAAATTAGAATTAATGGGTATGAGGATGATGATAAGATTTGTTATGAAGGTGAACGTTGCACCATCATGTCGGTGACTGGCTATAGTAGTATTTGTAGTGCGACATCGAGTCCCGGTGTCCTCAAACGAGAAATTTTGCTAGAATTATAGTTATGCTGGCAACTCCCGACGATAAAAAAAGACTCGCACAATTGCGAGCGGTAGTAGCGTATCATCAGGACCTCTATCACACTAAAGACGCTCCAGAAATATCCGACGAAGCGTACGACTCGCTCTTGCGAGAACTTGAGGCTTTAGAATTATTGGTTACTGGTACGTATTCAAAAGTAAGTAATACAGTGGGTAGTGAAGTGAGTAATGCTTTCTCTAAAGTCACCCACACTACAAGACAGTGGTCCTTTGATAAAGCCTTTGCTATGGAGGAAGTTGCCGAGTGGGAGACACGATTGCATAAACAAATAACGGCGGCCGATACCTCCGTACCTGCACTTTCGTATGTAGCAGAGCATAAAATTGATGGATTAAAATTAATCCTGACCTATAAAAAAGGAACGCTGGTGCAGGCCGTTACTCGGGGGGATGGAACAATAGGTGAGGATGTTACGCATACTGCCCAAACATTAAAAGATGTGCCTGATACACTCACGAGTAAAGTGGACATTGTTGTGGTTGGTGAAGTATGGCTGGCTCGGAAAGAGTTTGAGCGAATAAATATAGCCCGTGCAAAAAATGAAGAACCACCGTTTGCGAACCCACGTAACGCTGCGGCTGGTTCATTGCGACAGCTTGATCCAGAAGTTGCTCGCAGTCGCAATCTTTCCCTGTATTGTTATGACATTGATGATATACAAGTTGGTGCTACCAATGTAGCAATACCGCTCACGCAAATGGATGAATTAACAGTGCTAAAGAAATTAGGATTTAAGGTAAATCCTCATGCGACCGTCTGCCGTTCATTAACGGAAGTAGATAAATTCTATAATGGGTGGGCAAATAAACGGCAAACACTTCCTTATGGAGTTGATGGGGTGGTGCTCAAAGTGAATGATATTAAAACGCAGACTATTTTAGGATACACGGCTCGGGCGCCCCGATTTGGAATCGCTCTAAAATTTTCTGCTGAACAAGTCACAACTATTATTGAAGATATTACCTTACAGGTCGGACGGACGGGAGTAGTGACACCGGTAGCGATTCTAAAGCCGGTCTTGGTAGATGGATCAACCGTAGCGAGAGCAACCCTGCATAATGAAGATCAGATTAAGCGGCTCGATGTACGGGTAGGAGATACAGTTATTATTCAAAAAGCCGGAGATATTATTCCAGAGGTGGTTGCGGTAGTACTTGCCTTACGACCCGAAAAAACTAAAGTGTATCGCTTCCCGAAAACGGTACGCGAATGCGGGGGAGATGGAGCCATTGAGCGTATCCCGGGCGAGGCAGCCTACCGGTGTGTTGTACTTGATTCAGATTTTCTGCACCGTAAACGATTACACTATTTTGTTTCTAAAGCAGGATTAAATATTGATGGTGTTGGTCCTCGGATTATTGATCAATTGCTTGAGGCGGGCTTGATTCGTGAATCGTATGACTTATTTACACTTGCCGTTGAGGCGGTGGAAGCGTTGCCAGGATTCAAACGGCAAGCAGCACAAAATGTAATTTCTGCTATTGAAAATGCAAAAACCCAACCACTCTCACGGTTGCTCGCCGCTTTTGGTATTAATTTAGTAGGTGAAGAAACCGCGCGATTAATCACCAAAGAATTTCCAACCATGCAAGCGTTACAAAAAGCGAGCGTAACCGAGATTGAAAATATTCATGGGATTGGCGGTGCCGTAGCTCAGTCTCTTTGCTCCTGGCTAGCAAACCCTACCAATAAAAAAATTGTTAAGGGGTTACTCAAGCAAATAACGCTTAATGAACCAACAGCTAAAAAAGGTAGTAAAATCCTTGAAGGTAAAAAAATTGTTTTAACGGGTACTCTAGAACGGTATTCTCGAGATGAAGCCAAAGAGCTCATTCGAGCACACGGTGGAACGGTAGCAAGTAGTGTCTCCAAAAAAACAGATTATGTCTTAGTGGGTGATCAAGCGGGGAGTAAGGCAGACGAAGCGCGGGCGCTTAAGGTGCCGCTACTTACGGAGGCAGAATTCCTAGCGCTGATAGCCTAGATAGAATTTTGTGATATGATGCCACATATGACTATTGAAGAAATCCGTAACCTTGGTACGCTTGCCCGAATTGCCTTATCGGATGATGAAGCAAAAACGCTTCATCAAGAAATTGATTCGATTTTAGCGTATGTGAGCGTAGTCACTCGTATTGCGGGTGAAAGTACTGATGCAAAAACCGTTGGTTCACGATACAACGTGTTGCGCCCGGATGAGATAACAAACACCCCGGGTGAATATAGGGAGCGTCTACTTTCAGCAATGCCTAAAACAGATGGTGACTATTTAGTTGTGAAAAAAATTCTTAACGTCACTCAATAATTGTATGGATATTCAAACGCTTCGAGCCCGTTTTATATCGGGCACCCTATCACCCACAAGCTATATAGAGGAAGTTCTTGATGTCATTAACACCAAAGATGCAGACATCCATGCCTTTTTAGAAGTGTATGCTGACGATGCTCGCCAGCAAGCAAAACACGCCACTGCTGAGTATGCACGATTAGGGAATGATGCCCCAGCGCTTTTGGGTATTCCGGTAGCTTTGAAAAATAATATTCTTGTACAAGGCAAAAAAGCTACCGCTGCTTCAAAAATTCTTGAACAGTATGTAGCATCGTATGACGCAACTATCGTTGCTCGACTAAAAGAGTCTGGCGCTATAATTATTGGGGCGACCAACATGGATGAATTTGCGATGGGTGGCTCAACCGAAAATTCAGCGTTTGGTCAAACTAAAAATCCGGTAGATCTAACTCGTGTTCCGGGCGGTTCATCGGGCGGCTCAGCCGCGGCAGTAGCCATGGGTGCTGTGCCAGTAGCGATTGGTACGGATACTGGTGGATCAGTGAGACAACCTGCGAGCTATTGTGGCGTAGTTGGTTTTAAACCAACCTATGGTGCCGTATCGCGGTATGGACTGATAGCGATGGGTTCTTCCCTTGATCAAGCTGGCCCACTCACCAACACAGTGGCTGATGCAGAGCTACTACACACAATTATGTCGGGGATTGATTCTCATGATGCAACCACCATCGCATCAGATACATTTCCCACAGTTTTAACAAAAGAGCAGTATACGTTTGGCGTACCGCGCGAGTTTTTAGCGACGGGAGTTGATCCCGAGGTGCTGGCTTTATTTGAAGCACAGCTAAAATCACTGATTGCCCAAGGTCATACCGTGGTAGATATAGCCCTGCCAATGTTCGAAGCTGGGCTTGCTGCCTACTACATAGTGATGCCCGCTGAAGTATCTTCAAATCTCGCCCGTTTTGATGGTATCCGATATGGATTGTCAGTTGATGGGCCAGATTTACTATCCGTGTATGAAAATAGTCGCGCAGCTGGCTTTGGGGCTGAAGTAAAACGACGTATTTTACTTGGTACCTACGTTCTTTCTTCCGGCTATTACGATGCGTATTATGGAAAAGCTGAACTAGTACGCACAAAAATGCGTGAAGAACTTCACACGGTATTTCAAACAATTGACTGTATCATCACGCCGACGGCGCCCACCCCCGCGTTTACGTTTGGCTCACAATCAGATCCACTCGCCATGTACTCCCAAGATATCTTTACTGTACCGGTTAACTTAACCGGTGTTCCTGCCATTTCAGTACCAATGGGAACTGTGGAGCGTGCGGGTAGTGCTCTTCCGGTTGGGGTACAATATATAGGTCCGCATGCAGGGGAAGCCAGGTTATTTGATATCGGCAAACGAACTTTTGATGCGAAACTCTAATTAATTTTTATGGAAGATTCAGTTACTGCCACTACAGCCGCCCTTCAAGTTGTGGGCTTTGATATCTTAACGCCATTATTGCGAGCAATTTTTGGTGGAGATGGAGTACTCGGCAGTATGAGTCAAGATGGTGTAGTTGGTTTTTTGAGTGGAGCTTGGACGGTGTTTGCCTTTATTGCGTATATTTGTTCATTTATATTTTTAGTATTATATATTTACGCCTCAATTCAAGCCGAAAAATTAGGGGACATCGAACACGATTTAATGGCTGCCAGTGACGAAGCGTACGCCATGAAAATGTCAGGTGGAATTAAATCAAATAAATTTACCGAACTTAAAGAGCATTTAAATTCTGATAATCCTAACGATTGGAAACTCGCTATTATTGAAGCAGATATTATTTTAGACGACACATTAAAACGGCAGGGATATGCCGGACCAACGCTTGGGGATCGTTTAAAGAGCATTTCTCCCAACGCCCTTTCATCCATTGACGATGCCTGGCAAGCCCACAAAGTTCGTAATCAAATAGCGCACGCTGGAGCAGACTTTGTCCTGACACAGAAAATCGCCCGCGAGACGATAGTGCAATATGAGAGGGTATTTAAGGAGCTAGGTGTTGGGGAGAGTGGAGGAGGTGGGCATCATTAACAAACAGAAAAAAGCACCCACTTGGGTGCTTTTTTCTGTTTGTTGCGGGTCAGAAAGTGCATAGACACTTTCGCAAGACCTTACCTGCTATTTGTACTAAATAGTGACAAGGTGTACATGTTCTGTAAGAATCCGGAATCGAGTCATAAATCACTAAGTATATTTTCCTTGCGTTAAAATCTACTAAGTGTTTCTGACCATACCTCGCGATTTTCTTTTCTGGGAAGAAAAGAAAACATCGCTGCGGTCGTTCGATTCCGACGAAAGCAAAGCAGTTTGCTTTCTGAACTCTGCAACATAAACGTAAAATCTCTGTCAGAAAGACAGAGATTTTACGTAATGTTGCGGGTTCCGGAATCGAACCGGAGTCTGGAGGTTATGAGCCTCCCGAGGTACCTCTCCTCTAACCCGCTATAAATTCAGTTTCAAAAGTATACACTGATTTTGTATTTTGTCTATTTTGAAAAATATAATAGGAAATAAAAATTGAGCTGGTATAATGAAATATATGCAATGTGTAATATTAGCGGCAGGAAAAGGAACTCGGTTACGACCGCTCACGGAAGATACCCCCAAACCACTTGTTTTGGTCGCTGGAAAACCCTTACTTGATCATATTGTTGAGGCGCTACCCAGTGCGGTAGATGAACTAATTATTGTTCACGGCTATTTAGGTGAACAAATTATGGCGCATTGTGGTGAAGAATACATGGGACGAAAAGTGACGTATGTTTTGCAAGAAGAACAAAAGGGAACCGCGCCCGCGTTGTGGTTATGTAAAGATCTACTTAAAGGCAGATTCTTATTTATGTTCGCTGATGATATTCATGGTGAAAATGATATTGCGCGAGTTACTTCATACAGTCGTGCTATTCTTACCATGCCTACAAAAACTCCCGAACGATTTGGTATTGTGGTACGTCATCCCGACGGTACCCTCGCTGAGTTTGTAGAAAAACCAGCTCATCCACCATCAAACCTTGCCTCTACCGGAGTGATGGTTCTTGATACTCATATTTTTGAATTTGAACCAACTGTGGAAACAAATGGCGAGTATTTTCTTACCGATGTAATAGCCGAGTATTCTCAAAAGTACCCAGTAGCGGTAGTAGAAGAAAATCTCTGGATTCCGATTGGCTACCCTGAAGATATCGAAAAAGCCGAGGCAATCTTAGCTGTCCAAAAAGCATGATAAATAGGGTTGATGAGGGTTGCTTTTAGTGGTATTCTGTCGCCACTGACCTTTGTATGAAATCCATACAAATTTCGTTTGCTCGGTCATAAGAATAGAAGTATTCTTATAACGCTCGCGCAATCATTTGTCGAGGTAGCTCAGCTGGTAGTAGCACCGCACTCATAACGCGGAGGTCGCGGGATCGAAGCCCGCCTTCGACACAATTAAAAAGCCAGCTTTGCTGGTTTTTAATTTTGTCCTAGGGCGAAGGTGGGGATTGCCAGCTACTTTGCAAAAGTAGCGACTGATAATTGAATGAGTGAAATAAAAACTCTTTTCATTTCCGAGTGAATGCAATCAGGAAGCTTTGCTTACAACCTGTACCGAACATGTAAGCAGAGCTTTCCTTCACTGCATTCGCATCATAGATTAAAGTAAACTTTAATCCAGATACTCATTTGTGAAAGTAATGTTCGAAGCCCTTCTTACAGAAGCGGTCCACTCATTGGATTGCAAGCATCTCTCAATGAGTCTTGCAAAATGCTCCCAGCATTTTTCACCTTCGACAAAATTTAAAAAAACCGCCATGAGGTGGTTTTTTTATTTGTATCCAGTGCTAAATGTATAGTGTATAATACTGTCACAATGCCAATACTGAAAAATTACGATAAAGATTTCTTTAAAACGTGGTCGAGGGACATGGCGTATATTTTAGGATTCATGTATGCGGATGGAAATATTATGGAAGGTAAACGAGGGAATCATTATGTGGCAATTTACACTGCAGATGAGGATCTTCTGGTAAAAATGGCAGGGTGTATGAAATCGGATCATAAAGTTTCAGAGCGTGTTTCTGAGGTGGGTAGTAACTTTCGGATTCAGATAGGCAGTAAAGAGTGGTTTATTGATTTAGGACACCTAGGCTTGTTTCCTGATAAAACGTCACGGATGCGTTTGCCTAAAATACCTGATAAATATTTTGGAGATTTTATTCGCGGTTATTTTGATGGCGACGGTAGTGTTT
>JAYSSH010000096.1:0-2760 GCA_043720635.1 Candidatus Kaiserbacteria bacterium | reverse complement strand
AGTACTCACCCCATCATTTTGTACCAGAGACTCCACCTCATCATAAATACGCCGAACTATCCGCGCCCCTTCAAAGGGACTTAGCTTCATCACGTGAGCCAAAAATCCACTTTCTTTTAATAAATATTCTAGTACCCGGTGCGGGGCATGAGAAATACTGCGGGCTCGGGCTATCTCAATCACGGTGACGATATTCATCGCCGCCTCCACATGCTCTACCCCTAATTCAGTTAATTTCTCCAATGAAGATAAAATAGAAAGTAAGGACGTCGAGTAACTCCGGGCGCTACAAATTTTAATCACGTCATGAAGTGACAATCCCCAATAGGAGCCATGAAGCACGGTAAACAACGCTTCTTCGTTGTTGGTTGCTACCACTACCGCAATCAACGCTTCAATGGTAGTGGTGATTGGATGTTGCAAAATATCCCCGTCAGCTGAAGCTGCTACCTGCAATCCAGCTTTTCGAAGTTGTGTTGCAAGCGCTTCTACTTCTTTATTGGTCCGTACAATCACTGCAATTTCTTCCGCTGGAATTCCCGCGTTAATATTCTTAACAATTGATTCTACAACCCACGAGTCTTCAATCGCTGTATGCGCAAAACTTTGCGTAGTAACAAGTGACGCTTCTACGGTTTGAGCAAGGAGTGGAATACGAAGCGCAGCCAAAGGACCATCTTCAACCGCCACCAAGCTATGGGCGGCATCAAGAATAATCTGTCCGGACCGATAATTATCGGTCAGACTAATGACCTTAGTCCCCACAAAGCGTTCTTGGAAGAACATAAAGTTAGTCAGAGACGCTCCTTGGAACCGATAGATAGCTTGCTTCTCATCACCCACCACAAAGATATTTGGTGAGTCGTGATATGACGCCAAAAGTTCCAAAATTTTATTTTGTGCTCCGTTAACGTCTTGATGCTCATCGGCGAGCACATACTGATACTGCTCCTGCAAATCCCGCACCATATCTTCGTTACCAGAAAGTGCCACTACGGTTTCCGCAATCATATCTTCAAAGTCGTAGAGCTTGGCTTCACGCAAGCTCGCTTGGTAGTGACGATAGACATGAATAAGCTCTCGGTTTTTAGCCACTACTTGTTCTAACTTGGTATAATCACCCCGCACCTTGCCTTTATGCGCTCCCTTCGTGTGCGTTTTTTCAGTGTTCGCCAGTTCCTCTTCCTGACTATCAACAATTTTAGCTAATCCATCAGGGGTAATGTATTCCTTTTTTAAATCCGCAATAATACGCAAAATATGCCGTACATAGTACGAGGGGTCACCACCGGGACGTAATTTCTTAATCGTGGGATTATCTAAAATTGATTCAATGATAGAAATTTTTTGTATCTCTGTCGCTGGCTTCCCACCAATGATACGATCGTACGCGTCCGGGTACTCCCGAATTAATCTATCGGCAAAACCATGGAAAGTGTATATTGGCACCTGGTACGCACGTGCACCAATGTATTTTTGCAATCGCGTTCGCATGGCTTTCGCGCCTGAATCGGTAAAGGTAATGGCTAAAATACTCGACGGGTCGGTGTCGGTTTTAAGCAGGATATTGGCAATCCGCAAAGTCAGAATTTGTGTCTTCCCGGTTCCCGGACCGGCAATAACCATCACCGGCCCCTCAATCGCATCAACCGCCTCTTTTTGCGCATCATTGAGATTATTATAAGCCGTATCAAACGCCACCTGTAATTCCTGTTTTTCTTGAGTATGCGACATAATGCTTGCATTATATCACTGTAGCGCTTACTCTCCCACACTACGTTTATTTACTGTCATCTATAAACATCTCATAAATCATAACTACACCAAATGGAATAATGAGCAGTAGGACTACTTCCTCAAGCGGGACGATATTTCTGTTCCAGGTAACGTATCCAATGTATTCATTTAAGTTGGCAAAAATCCGTATACCATTTTCCACCATTACCCATTCGTATATCAAAGACAAAGGAAACGTGGACAAGGCAAACACTCCCGCCTTTTTAAAGAGCGCCGCACTCGGAACTGTTTTGTTAACCAAAATGATAAGGGCAAACAGCGAACTGATAAATGCGAGCAAAAAGGCAAACGGATAGTTCACTAATACCGTAGGGTCAAGGTACAACATTCCCAAAATAAGCGAATAGACAATCCCCACGATACTGAGTCCCCTTGCAGAAATCTTAGTTCGCTTAGCACTAAGCCCATCATCAAAGAAATACTCGTAGAGCAGTATTAAGTACAGAATATGGAGCACGGAAAATAGATACGCCTCAAATGGCGCTCCACCAAATACCGAGTATGAGAGGGGTGATAGTTCGTACCATAGACCGCTTTTATAAGCGTATAACTGCATCAGGGCCGTACCCAATAGCGTAAAGGTAGTTATGAGGGGTATCAGGTGCGATTGCAGGTGTAAACGGTTCCAAACTACTATCAAAGGACCGCCTAATAACAAAGCCGTAATAACCAAAAACGAAGCATCACTCCACACCAACACAAAAGCTGTACACAGCGTGTACAAAGTCAAAAAACAAACAAAGAGCAAACGAGCATACATGAAAGTATTGTAACAAACCCTGTGCATTTGAAATGGGATTTGTTCAATGATTAGTGTTTATATGATAAGTAAAGAACCAGACGTTGACTAGTTATAATATTTATGTTTTTATACTTTACAGGTAAAACATTCTTGGGAAGGAAATTCGATGATACCAGCATATCTTAACGGCAAGTCGCTCTCCGAAGTTGTCCAGCGCTTTG
>JAYSSH010000095.1:0-21224 GCA_043720635.1 Candidatus Kaiserbacteria bacterium | reverse complement strand
TCGACAAAAACTGGAATGCGGATAAATTTTAAATCATATGTATGAGCAAGAGCAAAAGCAACTTCGTAGTCATTCCAAAGGACGCTGGCACCGAGCGGTAGTTTGGTATGTTTTTTAAGTTCGTTTATGATATAGCCCATTGCGATAGCTACTGAGGAATCAATCTTTTCTTTTGAAAGTCCGTAGTTGTTCTCAATAAAAATACCGTCAACCCCACCTGCTTTAAAGGCTTTTAAGTCAGCTATAGCGTATTTAAGTGCATGCTTGTATCCAGCAAAATCATCAAATCCCAATAATGGCGGAAAATGTAATGCTCCGATAATAATATTTTTATCTTTTTTAAAAATTTTTTTGAGAATATTTGACATGAAATTATTATAACCCATTTATAAATGTATTTTACGTGCTTTAAAACCTAGAATATCTTTGTATCTGTTGTTGCCAAATAATATGGGGTAAAAATCTTCATCAGCTTTTATCTCTATGTTTGATTTAGTGATACAGACTAGTTCATCACGTTTAATTTGTTTAAAGTTTTCAATTTGTTTTGATAAAATATAGTCCTCTTCAAAACTTTTTTAAATGCATCGTACACATCATACACAGAACTTATTGATGGTACGCGTGGATTAGGATAGGGATTTTGATTAATTAGTCTGTAGCTCATTAAAATAGTAGCTATATCATGAACAGTTGCATTCAAAACGGATTCACTTTCATCTAGTCCATATTCGAATGCAATTCCAATTTTTGCTTGTGAAATTAGTGCATTATCGCTCTTGTAACTCATAATCAATACTTTTGGAGGTGAAATTAACTCAAGCACTTGTTTTGTCTCATTATTATATTTTGTAACGATAACCATTGAGTTATTACTAAGATCAGTCGTTTTTGTAGAATGTATATCAATTACTAAATCTGCCAGCTTAATTTTTTTGGACAGTTCAAATGCCCTTCTTTCTTCGTAGTTACCATTTGGGATGCCTGGAAAAACACGATTGAGATCTCCTTCAGTAAAAGGCACGCCTAGTTCAGAAGCTTTTGGATTACCTACAACAAACTCGACCCGGTTTGAGTCCAAATTTATTTTCCTTAATTCTTCAATAACTCGCAGACCAATCTTCTCATGGCCATGTGTGGATCCTAAGATTAATATTTTCATATTTTTGAAAGCTGGTCAGTCGACTTTTAGTTTAGTTACAAGATTATATTTACTCTACAAGTTATTTTTAAACCACAAATCTAAACCGTCATTTTGATAACGAGGTACGACGTGAAAATGAAAATGAAAAACTGATTGTTGCGCGTCCTCCCCTGCAGCATGCAGGAGATTCATTGCATGCGAATCGTTCTCTACAAGTATTTTTTTGCCGATTTTTTTAGCGACAACAGAAAGATGAGAAAGTATCTCATCGTCAACATCAAGTATATTAACTGCATGCTTCTTTGGTATCACCAAGACATGCCCTTTGGATATAGGGTCTATCGGTACTATAGCTATTGAAGCATCATCTTCAAATACTATTGATGCAGGTAGCTCCTTATTTATTATTTTGCAAAAAATACAGTTGTTCATAAGTATTGCATCAAATTATGTATATAATATCTTAAAATATAAAAAATAAAAGGAAGAGAGTTTACTTAACCCCCTTCCTTTAGTAACATGGATTCTCGGTATATGCTTGCATGAGCTGCAAGGATTTGATTATGCTCAACTTCACGAAACTCCTGTCTCCTACACATAGTTTCATAACGCTTTTCCCTGAAAGGAGCACTTACGTGGTTCTTGACTGCAGCCACTAGACGTTGTTGGTAAAGCCACGTCTTACTGTCTGACCAGTTTATGAAAGAGAATGAATCCCTATCAATTGATGGCCATGCTAGGAGCTGTTCTGATAGAAAACCAACGTCAGAGGCAATCACCGGAAGTCCACAGTCGAACGCTAACTCCATCTGTCCAGAATGCCCCGCTTCTTTATAAGGCAGAACTAGTGCATCACAATCAAGGAACAATCGTACCATATCTTCATCGGACAGAGGCATCACTGTTCTTACTTGTGAATGTTGGCTCCTTTGCAGACCTATTGCGACCTGGAGTGTTTCGTCGTCACGTAACTGATTAGCGGTAAAAGGACGTGTAACGAAGTGAACTTGATACATGTTATCTGAAGCAAGTACCAGATTCACGAATGTTGTGGCCATTTCTCGATTCGCACGCAACGCTCCACAAAGTAGGATTCGAGGTTTGTTAAAGTTAGAGGAGGTAACTTGAGAGATGGTAACTTTGGCAACTTTCCCATGAGGAATAACTGCAACGTCTCGATTAGAGTATTTCTCAAGAAGAATGTGTCTAGCACCTTCTGTGAGAGTAATAACTCTGTCCGAGTAGCGTAATACCAAATCCAAATATCGAGAATATCTATCTTCTGACATGCCATGAACCGAACTGAATTCATGCACCGTAAACACAATGCTCTTGCCATGGATGGATAGAAGCTTGAGCGCATGCTCAACCACTTCTATAGTTTCAAATTCAAAACCGAAGTGGATGTGACACACATCAAAACTATTCCAAAATTGCAAATTGTTCTGATTAGCAATCCAGGAGAAAGTCGGAATGCTAACGTCGTTTATACAGATGAAGCTCCCAGGCGAATGAATTTTCTGGACGTATGGCACATTGTGCGGTAAATGCAAAACTCTCGTTTCTTTCATTGGTCGTTCCTTTCAAAGAAAAAATTTCCATAACAATTATAATACAAAAAATATATTTTGTAAATAAAAGAGGGTGACCTAAGTCACCCTCTGAAGGTAATGGCAAACGTTTAACCGATACGAAACCAGTTGCGTTTGCCGATTCTAAGAACTTGTCCTTTTTTAATGGAGACAGTTTGCTTGGGTTCAATGATCTTTTCCCCATCAATAGTTACTCCACCCTGCTGGACCAGACGTTTGAGTTCGCCACTTGTACGACTCGAGCCGAAACACAGACGTAAGAGATCGACGATCCCCAGAGTCTGAGAATCCGGAATTACTTCCGGGATATCCTCCGGTACTATACGTGCCGAGAACGTTGTCTCAAACCATTCGCGTTCAGCTCGTGCCATTTCGTCACCATGGTAGCGGCGAGTTATGACAGTTGCGGTGCGCTTTTTTGCCTCAAATGGATCACTATTCGCAAGCGATACGATATCGTTGAGTTCAACGCCATCGACATCGCTGTAGATCCTGACGTACTCTTCGATTAAAGAATCGGGAATACTCATCAGGCGACCGAACTTGTCACGGGGTGAATGCCCGAGTCCGACATAGTTGCCGAGGCTCTTACTCTGCTTTGCACCGCCGTCGATGCCAGGGGTGATCTTCGTAGTAATGATAACCTGCGGGCGTTGCCCGAACTTCTCCTGATAGAATCGGCCCATCATCTCGTTAAAGAGCTGGTCAGAACCGATAATTGTTAGGTCGGCATCGAGCATGAACGAGTCGTATCCCTGAAGAACTGGGTATAACAGCTCGTGCATATAAATATCAGACCCTTCTTCGATACGCCGCTGGAACATATCACGCGAGACAAGTCGCGCGTGAGTGACCAACGAGAGTAGACGTAG
Source organism: Candidatus Kaiserbacteria bacterium (assembly GCA_043720635.1). Taxonomy (GTDB): domain Bacteria; phylum Patescibacteriota; class Minisyncoccia; order Phycocordibacterales; family UBA918; genus OLB19. Next base: position 17,616 of record JAYSSH010000095.1, on the reverse strand, counting down.
AAAATCAGGCAACACCATGTGGTTGTACCACTCAGAATTGCGTCTGATCTCAAGTAGATCTGGTTGGTCAAATCGCAGAACCATTTTCGCCTGCTCGATAAACGCCTCAACATTCGCCTCGATTTCCTCTTTCAGGATCACAGGACGAAGCTTGTTTTTCCCAGTAGGGTCACCGATTTGTGTGGTAAAGTCTCCAATCAGGAAGATTACGCGATGACCCATATCCTGCAGTCGCCGCATCATCCAAAGATTGACAGCGTGGCCGATATGCAGAAACGGAGCTGTAACATCCACACCATACTTGATTCGCAGCTGCTTTCCGCTCGACAGTGCGTCCTTCCACTCTTCAAGAGAGAAGATTTCCTGCGTCGTCCGATCGAAATCAGCATGCAGACTTTCGTGTTCATTCATTTTCTTATTCCTTGTGTTGTTATTAGGTAAGATCGTTATGAAGTCCTATCTTTAAGACCAGACCAACCTTGCTTCTTGCGACTTGAAGTGCATTCTCCAGGTCTGATACCGGGTACCAGTGGGTAACGAATCTTGCAAGATCATTGCTGTGATCGCTAACCATTTGGCATGCCTGATCAAACTCGGAACGCGTATATGCATTCGTTCCACGTAAGGACACTTCCTTGATGAAGAGTTTTCTTGCTTCCATTGGCAAAAGATATCCTTGTTCGAATACGCCGAGTACAACTATCTCGCCGCGCGGTACCACATTGTTAATGGCAACTGTTAGCGTTTGAGCTTGCGACCTTCCAACCGATTCAAAAACAGCATCGAAGAGTTCTTTGTTGTCTTGTTCGGCCTTAAAAGGCTTTACACCGTATTGGGCAATGAAGCTTACCGGGGCATCGTGTTTCCCAAGCATCCACACATCATCACCGCACAACCTTTGATACCATGCCTGCAAGCAAGCGATTGTCCCGTCCCCGATAATTAGACACTTTCTCGGTGCTAGCATCTTGGAGATGAGATTGTTCGCATGAATACAAACAGCCAACGGATCAGCGAGTATGAACACGTCCGAATTGGACTCTGGTATTTTGTTCAGGTTCACAGCGGGTACATCAACGAATGCTGAGAATGCTCCTTGTTCCGTGCGACCTACCGCCCTTCCCATCATGCAGAGATTTGTATATCCCTGATTACAGTTCGGACATTGTCCGCACGGTAAGAGTGGCATAGCAACCACCGTGTCGCCGATCTTGACTTCACTATAATCGCTATTCATTTCGTGAACAACGCCCACAAACTCGTGACCGAGAATATGAGTGTGATTGTCTGGAAGATGCGGAACTGAGCATTTCGCAATGTCCGTTCCGCACAGGCCAGCCGAGCGCAACCTTAGTCGCGCCCAGCCCTCTTGTAGAGATAATAGATGAGCCTCACCGAGACCCAACTTGCCTTCTTGAAGGATCATCGCTTTCACAATTATTCTCCCATTAGATTGGTGATTGTCTTGGTAGTACCGCCCGTGGCTTCCACGAAACGGCACATTTGCTCATAGGCAATACCTGAATGAATCGCGTTAAGCGATTGATTGAAACCTTCGGTGAGTGTCTCCACTTTTCGAGCTAGTAGGAGAATACCAGCTGCATTAAGTGCAACCGTCTTGACGGCGCTCTCAGGTCCTTTACCTTTAAGCACCTTTAGTACGTACTGCACGTTTTCGAACAGAGAGTCTTTTGCCTCAAGTCCAGAGGTGTCATCCGAAGCGATGCCGAGCGACTTAACGATTTTATCGTCGACCGGCAGAAGCGTACCTTTCTCAATAATTGCAATGCGATTCAGTGAAAGCGTCGACAGTTCATCGATGTAGTGTACGCTGTCCTTTGACGATGTCACGACCATTGCATTCTCGAATCCCAAACCGTGCAGAGTTGCCTGAGCCAGTTCGACATTCGGGTGCGCAAGGCCGTAATAAACGGCATCACATGCGATCGGATTAACGATTGCAGGAAGTCCAAAGCTAAGGGGTGTAGGGCCAAAGATCTTTCCCCCGTAGACAGAGTCAAAACGTGGGATTTCATCCTCAATCGGAAAAATGCCTAACTTCGTGCGATGAATGACATCGATCATCTCAGGTGTTTCAAGAGGGACCGCGCCAAGGGCATGAATGAGATTTTTTGAACCAGAGACTGATGAAGTCGCAGACGAGCCGGGTTTGGCAATATACACACCAAGAGCGCTTGCAACGAAGCAAGCGGCAGAGGATATGTTAAAGGTTTTGAGACCTTTCTTGCCACTCCCAGCTACCCCAATCAAAAGTTCATTTGACGGCAACGTCGGTCGGAACCTCTTGATGCCGTCAATATTAAGTGCAGTTCGTATTAGTAGAAGAATCTCCCGAACTGATGGCTTCCGGACCATAAGGCCGATCAGGAATGCACCCAGCTGAGTATCTCGAGCCTTTACGTGAGGATCTGTGAGTATCAGCTCGAAAGCCTCCACCAGCAGACCTTCGTCCAGAGGTGCACCGATATTAAGTCGGTAAAACACTTCTGAGATTCGATTGTTTGGCGTTCGACTAAGCATCTAACCCTCCTCATAATTATGCCAGTGTTGGCAAATTTCATAGAGATGTTTGGCATATTTCGTCTTGATTGCCTTCCACAGATAAGACTGCTTGATGCATTCGCGACGTGCTTCCTCGATAACTTCCTGGGAGTATTGGCTCGCAGAAGCAATCATTTGGTATACGACGTTGGTCTCAGGAATTCCCGTCACCACTTCACCCGATTCGATCCGTTGAAGGATTTCCTCGAACTTCATATCGACAGTTATGCTCGATTCAGGGAAACTCTTAGACATCTTCGGATAACCATTGAAGCCGCGAATAATTCCTGAATAAAGTGCGCCGTAGCGCTTCCCAGAGAACCATTGTGGGAACTCCTGCGCTGCTCTCTCTAAAGCTTGCCGGCCGAAGTCGACATACCTATGTTCATCAATCCCCAGAAAGATGACAACCGAATCATACCGACCATCGGCCAGCAATTCTAAGAAATCAGCAATCATAAGATTCAGCGAGAGTTGCCTCCGGAACGTCATGCGTGCGTCAACCTTTCCTCGTTCAGTGTAGAACAAGTGTAGGTCTTCTTCGGCATGATCGAACATTTCTTGATCCATGAAACGGCCAAGTAGATACATGTGCCGAAGTGTGGACAGGTTGTCATACTGGGAACGGAGCACGTTGGGCGATTCGACATTAAATCCCAGTCCCTGAACAAACCGTTTGTAACGGCTGGACAATTCCTGTGTCTTCTCAAGAGGAATCATTTTTCCATTGTAGGCATCTAGATCACCGAGCACAATTTGAACGTCTATACCCGCTTTCTGGAGACGGATTGCTTTCATGATTTGTGTCAAAGTTCCGATATGTGGAATTCCAGACAAACCAAAGCCTGTTGTGGCAATCATTTTTGGATTGTGCACATCGTTTAAGACGATGTCCGCCACCCCAGCGTGGCATAGCCACTGTTGTTGAAGGGTGTCGATACTCATGTTACCCATCGAGAAAGAGATTTGCTCGAACTTGAGGGGGCTGTACCCGAACTCACTCATTACTTTTGAGTAATAGTCCGGTCCAAAGACAGGCGTGTTCATTCTAGACTCCTTTTTGTCAATGAACTTATAAGTTGTAGTTGTACTAGCTAATTTGAAGTATACAATAAAATTGATTAACGTCAAATACATAACTTAAATTAAACTATATTTCTTTACAGGTTTAATTGTCGTTGACAATTAATAGCCGCGTGTTATACATGAATCATATGTCAGACACATATCAAAAACTAACTATTAATAACTGCTTTACGTCCAAGGCGTATATGGCGGGGTTTATGTCGACTGTCCGTATTTACGGAGCGCTTGTGGTTAGCTATGGTGTTTGTATGAAAATGACGTAATCCGTCACTCTCTCAGTATAAAAACCCCAAGGCTACCTAGAAGCCCTGGGGTTTTTAGTTGAAGTAGCAGGTTCTTTGACAAGAAGGATGAAGAAAATGAGTGATGAAAAATCTAAGTTGCCACCGGCTATTCATTTAAAATTTCCGGGCGGCTACTGTCGTCCAGTTGAAATGAATGATGCGCCGTTTATTTATATTTGGGTCAATGATCCTGATATGCGTCCGTACTTCAACCGACACTTTATTGAAATGGTAGAGGAGGAAGAGGAATGGATAAAGAATCTCCATAAGAGGAAACACCTCAACCAAGTATGGATGATTTGTCTTGATGACTCTACACGTCTCGGGACAATAGGTATGCATAACATTGACCTGAGAAACGGAACCGCTACTACAGGTGCAATGTTTGGTAATAAAGAGTACCAGAGTAAGGGTATAGGGCAAAAAGCTAAAATGGTAATCCTGGCCCATGCCTTTAATATGCTCAACTTACGAAAGATTTACTCAGAGGTTCTGGGTTTTAATCGACGTAGTATTCGGTACAGTGAACGTTGCGGGTATAAAATTGTTGCGCGTCTTCCTGATCATGTCAGATTGGCAGATGTGTTTTATGACCATATAATAATGGTGGTAAATCGTGACGATTGGAAGCCGATCTGGGAGAAGTTTCGCAAGGAGCACCAGATAGAATCGTTTGAAGAGATGCTAGCCCGAACGATGAAGAAAAGAGACGCAGAGTAATCAATAACCCGAACTGGAAATAGTTCGGGTTATTTTAATGCAGAATTAAGTTCTTTGTAGCTTACGATAGACATCATCATCGTTTCTTTTTCCAATCAAGAATACGTTTATTAAAAAATCTGTCGAAGTGTACACTACTCGATATTCACCACAGTCAATTCTATAATAGTCGTAACCATGAAGTTTTTTAGAGTCTTGTGGCTTGGGGTTTGTCTGGAGAGAAATTAATGCTTTCGAAATCTGTTGCCGCTGTTTATGTGGCAAATTGGTAATAAACTTAATTGACTGTTTAGATAAATCAATTTTTCTCATTAAGGATTGAGTTTAAAAACTCGGAACTCTCGTCAACTCCTACAAAATCTTTTTTTGTAACTTTGTCAGCTAAGTCCCCCCAATATTTATCCTCGACTTGCGTGAGTCGTGAATATTCTGCGGGCGATAGCACAATAGCTACTGCCCGTTCATTGCGGGTAATGGTGACTGGTTCTTCACGAGCTAAGTCGACCATTTCAGCAAAGCGATTCTTTGCCTCAGTGGCGGTGATTGATTTATTAGTCATAATAACTATTTTAGCTAATTTGGCTAAATATGTCAACTTTATGTTAATTTAAATACAAAAAGACCATTGGCAGGATGAGCCACCAGAAGAACCATTCTTTTGGTGCGAAGAGTGAGGCTATGGGGGTGCCGGGGGTTACAAATTCGGTTACAGGGAGAACGTGGAAGCTATAGATCATGATGAGAATGGTGGCAGCGAGTACCAGGAGGATTTTCTTAAAAAGAGTTTCGAAACGTTTTTCACGGTAGGCGTCCGGCATTACGCGGGCTACAAGAACAGTGGCTATAGTCGTAAAGATAGTAAATATAATTACTTTGCCAATAGCTACAGTTTGTTCACTTGCTCCATTGGGGAGAAATGATTCGTAGTATGGGAATTCAAGTGAAATGAGTAACGCTAAATACAAACCAAAAATGAGGTTCACAATTGATTGCCTACCACGCACCAACACCCACACCAAAAAAAAACCAAAAACAGCCAGGAGGTATATTAGCTCTTGAAAAATACTCATAACATACGTCGTGTCCATAATATTCATATTATAAACTTTTATAGAACAATTTAATTAATACTATGGGATAATAAGTAAGGGGTCGGACCCCTTACTTATTATGTCAAGAAAAAATATTCCTATTGTTGTTGGAGAGTCATATCACATATTTAATCGAGGTACTGACAAGCGTGACATTTTTAATGACAAATTTGATTATCTAAGGTTTTATGACAGTCTTGCGTTTTTTAACACAATTGTTCCAGGTAAAAATTATAGGTTAGCAAAAAGCTCATTCAATAAAACTTTAGAAAAATTGGTAAGTATTAAGGCTTACTCACTATTACCTAATCATTATCATTTAATACTAATACCTTTAGTAAATAATGGTATAAGTGAGTTTATTAAAAGAGTTTCTGGAGGGTATACGTCATATTATAATGAAAGAAATAATAGAAATGGAGTCTTGTTTCAGGGAAAATATAAAAAAGTTCATATTAATACTGATGAGCAGTACGAGTATTTATTTGCTTATGTAAATGAAAATCATTACGTACATAATTTTCAATTTGAAAGACAGCTATATCATTCAAGTTCTTTGTATTATCAAGGGTTAGCAAAATCGAAAATACTTAACGATAATATTCAGTATGATTTTCTCAGTAATAAAGATTTAGCTATTTCTATCTATAATAAAAGAAAAGGACTTTCAGATCTCCTTGAGTAAAATAAGGGGTCGGACCCCTTACTTATTGTCAAAATATTATAACGAAAAGGGCACCCTGTAGGTGCCCTTTCGGCTTTTTCTTAAATTCCTTCGGCTCGAAGTTCTTCGACTAGCTTCTTGGCTTTTTTGCTTAGGGACTTTGGGTTTTGGATTTCAATTTTAATTAAGAAGTCTCCACGTCGTGTTCCTTCAACCGGGACGCCTTTGTTTTTGATTCTCAGTAACTCGCCGTGGGTGATGCCTGATGGAATGTTGACTGATACCTCACCATCTAAGGTGACAATTTTGTAGGTGGCTCCCAAGAGTGCGTCAGTCAGCTTGATTGGTTGTTTGGTATAGAGGTTGGCGCCATCGCGTTTGATGGTGTTGTGGGGTTCTACCTGGACCTTGATGTAGAGGTCGCCGGTTTGACCACCTTTCATGGCTTCCCCGCGACCGGTCATACGGATGACTTCGCCATTTTGGATTCCAGCGGGAACTTTGATTTGAATTTCCTCTTGGGTACGCGCGACTCCGGCGCCAGCACAGTTGGTACAACGTTCTTTAGGAATTTTGCCGGTACCGTTACAGGTCGAACATTCACGCACCGTTGAGAAACTACCCATGATAGTTTGCCGAGCTTCGTGAATCTTTCCGGCTCCATTACACGTTGTACAGGTACTCATGGCAGTTCCTTTTTTGGCACCACTTCCCTCGCAGACGGTACATTGGGCATTTTTGGTGATGAGCACTTTACGAGTCACCCCAAAGATTGATTCATCAAAGTTTAGATTAATATCAATTGAGATATCACGGCCACGTGATTGACCACGGCTACCGCCAAAACCAAAGTTCTCAAAGATGTCACTAATATCAAACTCAAAATTAGCTCCCCCGCCCTGTTGGAAGTCGGCCCAATTAAAACCACCAGCTCCGGCTTGACCCGATCCGTTCATACTGTGGCCGTAAGTGTCATATTGCGCCTTTTTCTTCTCATCACCTAAAGTGGCGTAGGCTTCGGTTATTTCCTTGTATTTGGCCTCGTCACCGGTTTTTTTGTCAGGGTGGTACTGAGCAGATAGCTTACGAAATGCCTTTTTAACCTCGTCTCTGGTGGCTCCTTTCTGTAAACCAAGAATTTGATAGTAGTCTTTCATAGATTTTTTTATTATGCCACAAACCAATCAAAAGTACAAAAGCTAGTATATCTTCGACTGAGTAGTTATTTTTGTTCTGGTTCTGCCCCCTCAACGTCAGCATCACGTACTTCACCTTCTTTATTTTCGGTTGGAGCTGGTTGTTCGGTAGTTGTGTCTGCACCCTGGGCACTCATGGCCTCACCTATCTTTTGCATGGAGGTACTAAGTTCCTCAGTGGCTGATTTAATTGCTGCCAAATCATCTTTACCTTTGACGTCATTCAGCACAGTAATTTTTGCAGTTACGTCATCTTTGATTTCAGTTGAAACTTTGTCACCATGATCTTTAAGCGCTTTTTCTGCCGTGTAGACCATTTGTTCGGCGAGGTTGCGGGCGTCAATTAATTCTTTTTTCTTGGCGTCTTCTCCGGCATGTTCTTCAGCTTCTTTTTTCATCCGTTCAATGTCAGCTTCGGTCAGGCCGGAAGAGGCTTCAATTTTAATTGATTGCTCTTTCCCTGTTGATTTATCTTTAGCGGTTACTTTAAGGACGCCGTTACTATCAACGTCAAAGATTACTTCAATTTGTGGGACCCCACGTGGTGCTGGTGGAATGCCATCAAGTACAAAACGTCCAAGTGATTTGTTGTCGGTAGCCATTGGCCGTTCACCCTGAGTAATGTGAATCTCGGTTGAGGTTTGGTTGTCAGCGGCGGTTGAAAATACCTGTTCTTTTTTGGTTGGGATGTGTGTGTTGCGTTCGATAAGTTTGGTTGCTACGCCTCCCATGGTTTCGATACCGAGCGAAAGTGGAATAACGTCCACGAGCGTAATGTCTTGCACGTCACCTTGAAAGATACCAGCTTGAATAGCGGCACCAAGAGCCACTACTTCGTCTGGGTTAATGGATTTGTTTGGTTCTTTACCAAAGAGGTCTTTTACCGCTTTAATAATCGCGGGCATACGAGTTTGTCCACCCACCAGAATCACTTCATCAATTTCGGTGAGCTTAAGTCCTGAAGCTTCCATGGCACGTTTGGTAATCTCAATTGATTTGTCGATAAACTCGCTTGCTAGTTCTTCGAGCTTGGCCCGAGAGAGTTTGATAGCGAGGTGTACAGGACCGTCTGTTCCTTGTGAGATAAACGGAATATTAATTTCAGTTTCAGCGGTGGTTGAGAGTTCAAGCTTGGCTTTTTCAGCAGCTTCATCGAGGCGTTGGAGCGCGAGCTTGTCTTTACTGAGGTCAATACCATCAGTGCCTTTAAACGTAGCAATTAAGTGACGAATAATAGCTTGGTCGATATCACGTCCACCCATATGGGCGTCTCCGTCAGAAGACTGCACTTCAATCACGTCATCCCCTACTTCAAGTACAGAAACGTCAAAGGTACCACCACCAAAGTCGTACACGACGATTTTTTCATCCTTCTTTTTATTAAAACCATAGGCAAGAGCCGCGGCGGTTGGTTCGTTAATGATTCGTCGGACTTCAAGACCGGCAATCTTACCCGCGTCTTGCGTGGCTTTTCGTTGGGAGTCGTTAAAGTAGGCTGGAACGGTGATAACCGCTTCAGTAATTTTTTCTCCAGTTTTAGCTTCAGCGTCTGCCTTTAGTTTAGAGAGAATCATCGCTGACACTTCTTCAGGGCGGTATTCTTTACCGTCCATAATCACCACGGCTCCACCGTCAGCGCCTTTTTTGATTTCGTACGGGACGATGTTCTTGTCTTTTTGCACGACTTCTTCATCAAAATTGTGCCCCATGAAGCGTTTAATTCCGTAGATGGTATTAGTTGGGTTGGTGACCGCTTGGCGCTTGGCGATTTGTCCAACGAGACGTTCACCAGTTTTAGAGATAGCCACAACCGATGGAGTAGTGCGTACGCCTTCGATATTTTCAATAATAATTGGTTCGCCAGCTTCAATAATAGCCATGGCTGAATTTGTAGTTCCAAGGTCAATTCCTAATATTTTTGCCATAAATTTGTATGTATTAGTTTCAATAATTATTCCAGTGTTCCAACCGTTACGCGAGCGGGTCTAATTAATTCACTCTGGTCGCCCACTTTGAGTTCGTAACCTTGTTGGATAATATTAATAATGCGGTTGTTCTGAGTTTCATCATCAACATGAACCATGCTTAACGCTTCATGACGAGTCGGATCAAATATTTCTCCAACAGGGTTAAAGGCAGATACTTTGTATGAATTGAGTAAACTTTTAAGTTGGGCATAGGTGCCTTCTATTCCCTTTCGCCATTTCGGGTCGCTAGCTTCCATAGCACTTACGTCTTGCATAGCAAGGAAAAAACTATCACATAACGGTAGTAACTTTTCGATGTGGTTGATGGTCAGGCGGTCTTTATCACGTGCTCTCTCGTCTTCAAGTCGTTTCCGAGCGTTTAGAAAGTCAGCTTTGGCACGTTGCAATTCTTCATGGATGTCGCGACTCTTCTCTTCGACGTCTTTCAATTTAGTTTTTAAAATTTTTAATTTGTTTTCCTCGCTTTGTTCAATGTCGGAAAGTTCAGGGTCTATCATATCGGAATGGTCAGTATCAGTGGTGATTTCAAGCTCCTCATGAACTTCGTCTTTATCTTTTTTATTCACCATGCCCGCATTATAACGCGGAAAAACTGTCGTGTCAAAAAGCAAAAAGAATGTTATTAAAAGAAAGTTTCAATTAGGGTCTGAGTTTATTTTTAATAACAAAGCACTTAATCAGCAAATTTGTCAGCTCGTTTTAGTTCATTTTTAAAATAATCTCTCATGAGTTTGACTGATTCCTTAACTTCAAAAATCAGTTCATCAGTAATTTCTAGATTTTTAGCAGCAATCATGATCGGACGTACTGATTCAATTTTTGTTCCTATACTTTTCATCCACTCATACCGAGGAAACATCCAGAGATGGTAGCCATGCTCAGTATCTTCATTTTGAAAAAAATACACATCTTGTATTCCGAGCACTTTACTCATTGCTAACCTGACTTTTTTTATGAGCGGACCAAATTCACCCGCTTCTTCATCTGTAAATTCAGCTATTGAACGTATTTTTCTTTTAGTAGATAAAATAAAAAAGGCAGAAATTGGTACTTCCCAATCTTGAGCTATAATAAAGTTCTCTGTAGTGAGTATAATTTCATCTGGAAAAAGATTCTTCATGGGAAAATTGTAGCATAAAAAAGCCCTGGGTTTGAAACCAGGGCAATTCATTTGTCTAAAGGATTTCACTCCCCCACCCATTTTTCGAAATGTTGCGCTAAGTTGTAATTTTCAGCGTTCCAGATTGACTCAATAGGTTGAGTAAGAAGTGAACCAAACATGACTTTAGTTCCGAGTACTGCGTCTTCTGTTCCGATTTTCCCATCTGGCATTATCAAACAATAAAAACGGGAGAAGGATTCGGTGCGATGGGAATACCTGATTGTCATGTTTGGGTAGATAGCCATTGCCTTAGCAACTCCTTCCTCTACAAGCTCTTGCAACGGTCGAAGCTTGTCAAAAATGAAACGTGCTCTCCCTGCAGGAATTGTCCAAGACAAAGCCCAGTCAGACACACCCAAGTTGTTAAGGTGAGTAGCCATCTGAACTATTTCTGACTGATTCTGAGCATTTATCGCTGTCAGTACTCGAAGCTTTACTCCATGCTTGAGGCATAACTTTAAAGCCCTTTGTGTTTCTTGCCACGCATTTCCTTTTTTCAACCTGCTTGGCCGTATGCCGTTGTTTGAATTTGATGTTGAACCATCGAGACTTATTTCAACACGGGTACAGATTTTTAGTTTATGTACATTCTCACTCGTAATAAATGACCCGTTTGTGCCCAGTACAACACTGACTCCACCTGCAACAAGCCGTTCAATGATTTCAAAAATATCATCACGAAGTAACGGTTCACCGCCACTGATTACTACTCTCAAAACACGAGCTTTGATAATCTCATCGACAATTTGAAAAGCTTCATTTGTCGACAACACTACTCTGGAAAGCTCTTCAGCATTACCATAACAGTGTATGCACTTCAAATTGCATCCACCTATAATAATCCAGCCGATTCCAACAGGTGAAAAAGGCACTGGTTTTTGACCTCCTATAACAACAGCATTAAAGCTATCGTTCTCAAAAGTGTAGATAAGGTCACCCCAAGTCTCATTTCGTACTAGCTTACCTTCGGTCATTGTATTTCCTATCTGACAAAGATTTATCTGTTTTATATTTAATACTTAATTTAAATTCTGTCAAATTTTATATTCAAAGTTTTCTCAAAGCGTTACAAATTAGATGCAGTGCTAGGCATGAGAAGTGACTCAATGTCACTTCGCAAGACTCATTGAGTTGGTTTGCGAGCGAAGCGAGACAAACTGACCAATGAGTGGACAATTTCTGTAAGAAACAAGAAAAAAGATTCGACCGGGATGAATAAACCAGGGAGAGTCTTTTTTCGTAACGTAACAACGCAATGCGCCAATTTTAACGCTTTGTCACGAATCACTAAGTATAATTTCGCACTTCGTGCAAATTCTACTAAGTGTTCTCGAACCTTTCAGGTTCTGTACAGGTTGTCGCTCTTTATACAAAAGAGCTGGCAACCTCTTGCGAAACGGGGCCCATCCCGTTTTTCACCCGGCTCGCGGTTTCTTTTTCTAAGGAAAAAAAGAAACATCGCTGTGCCTTCGAAGCACGAAAAAAGGCCCCGCAGGGGGCCTTTTTGTCTAGCGCTTCGATAAGGAAACGATATATTTTGAGTACATGGCTAGGAGCCTAGGAAAATAAGATGAGAGTGGGACGCATAGTCCAGCGAACATCTTATTTTCCGTAGCGACAACGCCAGGTGCCAAAATTTATCGTTTACTCTCAAAACGATAGAAATTGGATGCAGTGCGCGACGCGTAAGAAAAAAGACTCGACCGGGACAATAGTCCAGGGAGAGTCTTTTTTTCGCTGCGCAACAAAGCAATGCGCCGATTTCTATCGTTTTGACCAGGCCGGTCGTTTTCTAGCTTTCAATAGTCCAAACTTCTTTCGTTCAACAGACCGGGGATCTCGTTTGAGGAATCCGGCTTTCTTTAGTTCGATGCGGCGATCAGCTTTTTCTTTAACTAAGGCGCGAGCGATTCCAAGACGGATAGCTTCAGCTTGTGAAGAGGTTCCACCACCGAGCACTTTAGCTGTAATAGTGTAATTTTCGATACCGGCATCTTTGATATCGAGTACTGACTGTACGTCTTTATGTAATGAAAGGTGTGGGAAGTAGGCAGTAAGATCTTTGTCGTTTACAGTAATGGTTGTCTTGTCTGCTGGGGTAAGGCGTACGCGAGCGGTAGAAGTCTTGCGACGACCAATGGCTTCGATGTAGCGTGTAGGTGATTTTGTAGCCATATTATTCAGTGATTACCAAGTTTTTAAGCATTGGTTTTTTAAGCTTGGTATTGGCAAGCATCCCACCAATGGTTCGCTGTACTACTTCTTTGTAACCAAGACGGTTACCAAGGTGATCAAGCGTTTCTGTCTTGCGACCGCCTGGGTAGCCAGAATATGATTGATAAATTTCTTTTTTCTTCTTTTCTGGAATGTCCATTTTACTGACATTCTTGATCTCTACAGTCACCGGCGCAACTAAGTTTTTCACAAAGTCAGGCTGGTCTTTCCCGAGGAGTACTCGAGCCGCTTCTGTCGCAACAATGCCGAGCCGTTTACCGGCTGCGTCAATAGTGTGAACGCGGTTTTCTGGTAGTGTGTTCATAAAAATTATTCAACAAATTCAATTACGGCTTCATCTCGTCCGGCTGATGTGCGTCCAACTTTAATAATACGTGTGTAGCCGCCGTTACGAGTTGCAAACTTTGGTGCAATTTCTTCAAACATTTTAGTGATTACTTTGGCAGCGGGTTCACCTAAGCGACTCGCGACAACGCGACGAGCAGCTACCGTGTTCTTTTTGCCGTGTGAAATCAAACGTTCTACAAACGGACGGAGTTCTTTTGCTTTAGCTTCTGTAGTTTTGATCTTGCCGTCACGAATAAGCGAGACTGCAAGTCCGCGTACGAGGGCTGTTCGCTGAGAGCGAACGCGACCAAATTTTCTGTTTTTGTTACCGTGTACCATATAATTTGTGTTATTCGGCTATTATTCTCCAAGGGTTAGACCCATAGTAGAGAGTAACGCGACAATTTCTTCTACTCCTTTTGGACCAATTCCGTCAAGCGCCAGGATATCACCTTTTGACTTTCGCACAAGGCCTCCAATCGTTCGGATTGATGCAGATTCTAATGCAGCGAGTGTGCGCGTCGTAAGTTCAAGGGTTTCAATACGAGTTTTTAGAACTTCTGTATCCATGGCGGTTGCTTCTGGAGTAGCTACTGTTTCAACGGTCGCATTAACGTGATTTTGTTCTTGAAAACCAATAACGGCTTTTAATTGGTGAATCATGATCTCAATTGAGTTTTCAAGCGCTTGTCGCGGTGAGATAGTACCATCAGTTTCAATTGAAAGACGAAGACGGTTGTAATCTGTTCTATCACCGACACGCATGTTTTCTACTTCGTAGTTTGCTCGTCTAATTGGTGTAAATACCGCATCAAGTGCGATGGTACCAATTTCAACTTTATCCTTTTGGTGAATCTCGCGGGGGACATACCCTAGTCCACGTTCGATAGTGATAGACATATCAAGGACTGAAGTCTTGGCTGTTAATTCAGCAAGATGTTGCTTTGGGTTAAGGATTTCAACTTGTGAAGGACAGGTGATGTCTCCGGCAGTGACTACGCCCGCTCCTGATTTTTTGAGGTGAATCGTCATTGCTTCGTCTCCATGTAATTGGAAGCGTACTCGCTTGAGGTTGAGGAGTAACGTAATAACGTCCTCGTTCATACCAGCAATCGTTGAGAATTCGTGTTGTACGCCTTCGATTTTAACTTGTGTTACGGTCGCTCCAGGAAGTGACGCTAAAATGATGCGACGCAGAGAGTTACCAAGCGTGTGACCGTAGCCAGGGAAAAGACCATCAATTTCATAGACACCATGAAATTCTTCTTCTGATACAACGCGTGGCTTTGACGGTAGTGTTACATTTGTTTCTAACATACTGTGTGAAAATAATTTTAATAAAACCGCGGTTGTTCCCTATCGACTGTAGTACTCAAGCACTTGTTCTGGGTCGAACATGAAATCGGTCATTTGATAGGTTGGTTGCCCTTTTACTGTCCCACTCATAGTCTTAACATCAAACGAAAGCCATGATGGTACACTGGTCGCTTCGTGCGTATCTGCGAGTAAGGTGAAAAGACCAGTTGCTTTACTTCCCTCTCGTACCGTAATGACATCTTCAGCTGATACCTTGTGTGAAGGAATATCAAGACGACGACCATTTACATAGATATGACCATGATTCACCATCTGACGGGCAAAACGACGTGTTTTAGCTAGTCCTAGGCGATACACGACGTTATCAAGACGTGATTCTAGGCGTTCAATAAGTAAAGCAATTGGTTGGTGACTCTTAGTACTGGCTTCAGCAACGTATCGTGAAAGTTGTTTTTCACTGATACCATACGTAAACCGCATTTTTTGTTTTTCAATGAGTTGCTTCTTGTAATCACTGGCCATTCCACCTCGTTTGCGAACGCGGCCTTGTTTGGCTTGTGAAAGGGCAAACTTGGCAGTTTGTGTCTTTTCAAAGATTGGTGCGCCTAATCTCTTGGCGATTTTGTATTTTGGACCGATTTTCATATAATAATAAATTAGATACGTCGTGGCTTAGGTGGACGGGTACCGTTAAAAGGTACGGGTGTCATATCCACAATCTTGGTAATACCAATGCCTTTTCCTGAAAAAGCGCGGAGAGCTGATTCACGTCCAGCTCCAACCCCACGTACAATTACCTCTGCATCTTTCATACCCATTTGTTGGGCTTTTTCGCCAATGATTTCACCTACTTTTGCAGCGGCAAACGGAGTACTCTTGCGAGAACCTTTAAAACCAAGGGCACCACTACTGGCACTCATTACCGCATTACCTTTTGGATCACATAAGGTGAGCAAGGTATTATTAAAAGTCGCTAAAATATTGAGGCGCCCTGCTGGCACTTTTCGTTTAGGAATGCGATTCAAAGCACGAGAGCTACCCGCGATGTCTGAACCCCCACTCTTCTTCATGATACGTTTCTTACCCATATGTCGTTACGTGTTTGAATTAATAATAAATTTTAAGTCTTTTCGAGCTTACGACGTCCACTACCCATAGTCTTCTTAGCACCTTTGAGGGTACGAGCATTTGTTTTGGTTCGTTGACCACGAGTCGGGAGTCGTTTAGCGTGACGTGATCCACGGTATGAGGAAATATCTTTAAGTCGTTTAATGTTCGCTGCAATTGATCGCTTAAGTTCTCCTTCGATGGTAAACGCTTCAACACTTTCACGGACAGCATTTTCTTGTTCGGTAGAAAGTGTTGTTGGTTTAGCTGTTACTTCTATTTTGTGACTTTCTAAAATAGTCTTTGCTCGTGCAAGACCAATACCATAGACAGCGGTTAAACCGTAGGCTAATTGTTTATCGTCGGGAATGTTAATACCTGAAATACGCATAGTTCATTTACATTAACCTTGTCGCTGCTTATGGCGGGGTTTCTTTTTATTAATAACAAACACAACACCACGTCGTTTGACGATGATATCATCTGGACTCATTTTTTTTACTGAGGATCGTACTTTCATGGTGTGTTATTTATAGTCGTTTACTAATTCGTGCTTTGCCGCCGTAGGGGTCGATAATCATACCTACCTTATCGCCGACTAAAACTCTAATTCTAAATCTTCGCATCTTGCCCGCAAGGTAGGCGATTTTTGATTCGCCGGTGTCATCAATGATTACACGAAAAAGAGCATTCGGAAGGGCTTCCTCCACAACGCCATAGGTTAATTCGTCTTTTGTCGATGATTCTTGTTGGTCCATTACGCGAGAGAGAGTGTAACAAATCAAATGAAGTCCGTCAACACGTAGTTACGGCTTTGGTGTGAGTAATTCTTCTTTAATTTCAATATCAGCTAATTTAGTAGGAAAACTACGCTTCCAGAACGGTCTAATTTCTACTTCTCCTTTATCAATACCGGTATAATCGTCCAACACCGCTTCAAAAGCCGTTTTTTCTTTACCGAGTAATTCTGTCTTCATTTTTTCACCATCAAAAGTCCAGACTATTTTAGGCACCCCTGCAATTTTAAAGGTTAGTTCAGTCTCATTTGCTATATTTGATTGGCTGGTAGTGGCTTCAGTGTAACTAAAGGTGAGATTTTGAAGATTATCAATTCGAACTGGTTCATTTTCATACCCAACAATAGTTTCTTTGGCTATAAATTCAGCAAATTCTTCTTTTTGGAATAAAGGAATTTGTAAGATTGCTTGTTCTTTAATGGTAACTAAATCGTCACCATATTGAGTTGGCGCTAATTGATTGTATGTTATAGCGATAGCTGATTCAAAATTCGTAAAGTCTGCCGGGGCTTCGGCTTTTATCTTCGCCAATAAGGTATTACGTAGTTCTAATTGAAGTGCTTGTCTGGCGGTACTGAGTTCCGTGTCATTAATTATGAATTTAGGTCCATCAAACCCATCAATAAAGGCAGTGGTGTTTTTCGCAGAAATGGCATTGTATAAGTCTGTGTAACCACCTTCTTTAAATCCAGGCACCGTAAGTGTAGTGCCAGAAGGTAAATTGTGTTTGTCTCCCGCTACATCGGCAAATACTTGTGCTCGAATAACCCCTGGTACACTATTGCCATCTGTTCCTTTAACCGACCCTGGGACTACTACTGATTCTTGAATTCGAAATACCAAACCGTCGGCAGTGGCGAAACGGGTGTTTTTAATTAAACGTTCAGCTCCAGGGGTTGATTTGGAAATTTCTATTTCTCCCGTGGCTTGTTTAGTCACGGTTTCTTTACCAGTGGCTTTTACTTGACTCTCTTTTGTGTCTTCCAAGGTAAGAATTTCGTATGAGAGTTCACCGGGTTTCTTTTCACTGTAGGCTGTGAATTCAGCATTAACATTCAGTTCACGGACTTTTGGATAGAT
>JAYSSH010000094.1:0-7004 GCA_043720635.1 Candidatus Kaiserbacteria bacterium | reverse complement strand
TCATGCGGGCGCTCTACCAGCTGAGCTAATCTCGCAAAGGTGCAGAGATGATAGCATATTTAATAATTTTATGTAGTACTAATCTTCTTTAAAAACCTTATGTAACAAAGTACGGACTGCCAACTGAACACTCTTAATCTCATCATCTTTTAGATTTTCAAATTCGTTTTCTGCTCCTCGTGGAATGTTGTGACACATGATGGATTGACCAAAATCTATGATATAGATAACACCATCCCTACTTATCATTATATTCCTGGGTTTAATATCACCATGTAAACAATATTCATGCATGGTGTTAAAAAAACGTTCAACATAACCATTAAGTTCTTCAATATCAACTTCTGCCAACCTAGAATTACGAAGCGCTTCTTTCATATCTGAGTGGAGCATGCCCTCAGTACAGGCTTGCTCCAAAGTGATGCCATCTATCATTTCCATTCCGTATAACTGAATCTTGTCAGTTGTATGGTAAAGATATGGGTGGGGTACTCTTATGTATTTTGAACGACGAGGAAATGCCGATTCAACTGTTTCAATAAGTTTCATTTGTTCAACCTCTTTAATCACATTATGTTCTTGTTCAGCGGTAATTGTTTTTGCGGTTGGAGTTACAACATATTTAATCGCCATTGGAATAGTGTTCTCACCTGCATGCACTTCAAAATATTTTACTTTAGCTGTCATTCCAGTGCCCAGATAATTATCGGCACTTGAAAAAACTGAAGTTTCAAGCGCTCTGAATAATTTGCCAGGGTCATCAGTTAATGTTTCTTTTAATTTCTCATCACTTATAACGGTTGTTGCCACCGCTTCATGTCGATGGGTAACAATTTCATTCAAATATGATATTGCCTCATCATTAGTCATGTTTTCAGCTTCAATGTAACGAATGTGATTTTTTGCAAGTTCAGGTGGCATTTGCTGTAAAAGTGGGTAATAGATTTCGCTATCATAATCAGTTATTTTAAAGTTTAAATTTTGATTGAGGTTTTCCATATGATAGACATAATACACTATTTAAAATTTTTATGAAAAATGATTGTAACGCTAATGTTTTTTAATTGTACTCAATAGTATGGTAGCTATATAATTTTTAAAATCTAGGTGGGGTATATTTGGCTTTGTGCACGTGAAATAAGTAGCACTTATTTTATTGGAGTAGCGTGTGGACTTGAGGTTGGTCAGTCACATAAGCTTGCGAAGTCAGTCGCGGTAGAGTAGTCTAACTACGGACAGTTTTAACGTGGGGAACAGAAATGAAAACATCAGCAGTCATTCCGTCATACTTTGATAGTAAAAGTCGGAGGGAATTCGAAGAAAATGCGAAAGTGCTCGGTCATACAGTTAGTTTAAAAGGTGGGACACAAGACGATACCGCACATTGTTCTTGCGGATGGAAGGGTTCACCATATTGGGATCGAGCTGATCTAGCTTTTAAAGAATGGTGCAATCATGTCCAGTCTGTAGCTGTTGAGGAACAGTTGGAATTCAATTTTTAAAGAGCAGGCCCGAGCGTTTATACGTCCGGGCCATTTTCTTTACCTAATTTATTTTTGTTTTATCTATCTGGGCAACAACTGCGGCGTGATCGGAAACGCCAAATTGTAGTCGTACGTCACTAACGGTGTATTCTGGTTTTGTGAATAGGTAATCAACCATGTACGATTCAAAAATTGGTTCGGTGAGGTTTGGGTTTTTGCCGTGAACGTGCCAGGTTCGATCAAGACTACTGGGATACTCATGCGGAATTGTATCTATGTATTGTTTGGTTAGTTCTTCATATAAATTATTTACACCGCGGGGAATATTAAAGTCGCCACACAATATATGAGGCTTCTCTGAAAGTAACAGACTTAACATTTTTTTAATACCCTCACGTTGATGTTCATCAGGTAATCCATTAGGGGTGTAGATACCATGAGTGGTAGCAATTGTGTATATCGTCCCGTCACTGTCAGGTACTTGAGCAATAATAATGTTGTGGTGTTTAAGGTCGTTGGGGGTAGGGACGGTTGCGGGAAGATTGTGGTCGGGGCGGTAGAAGTGTTTGCTAATTGCGGTGTGTGGAACTTTGGTCGCAATCGCGTTGCCTTCTTGGTACGCAACGTCATTTTGGATTTGCCAGCGCATGACACAAAATGAGGTAGTAAATCCTTGTTTTTGTAAAATGCGCAGAAATTCTTCGGTACATTCCTGAAGGCAAATAACGTCAGGATTTTCAGTAGCAATTAAATTGAGGATGCGAGGGAAATGCTTTTCACCCTCCATATTTACAGAAATCAATTTCAGCATAGGTATGGCTTGTAGTGTATCATAATGGGTAAATGTTTACGGTGGGGATTACTTTTTGAACAGAGTAATTTATAAAGAGCAATATGGTTTTGCTATACTACAAAACTAATCTATATAAGTATGTTAAAAATCGGCCGTAAAGCACCTTCATTTTCATTGCTCGACCAGGACTCCGTTATCCATACCTTAAAACACTATGCTGGAAAGTGGACTTTGCTTTATTTTTACCCGAAAGATGATACCTCCGGCTGCACCAAAGAAGCGTGTATGATTGCAGACGTATACAAAGATTTTAAACGAATGAAAGTGTCGGTGATTGGCGTCAGTAAAGACACACCAAAATCTCATAAAAAATTTGCTGAAAAATATACCCTCCCATTTACGCTGTTGTCTGACCCCACGATGGAAATGATGGACAAGTACGGTGCCTTTGTCGAGAAGCAAATGTACGGAAAGACCGTACGTGGTACCAATCGCATTTCATATTGGATTAACCCAGAGGGAAAAATCGCCAAAGCCTACCCAAATGTTGATCCGGCGAACCATGCTTTAGAATTACTAAAAGATATCAAGGTGTTTCAGAAAGTAGAAAATAAGCCAAAAAATAGGTAATACTTGCGTTTTCTTAAAGAAAGAGTAGGCTTTATACCAGAAATAGCGAAAGGCAAAGTGATGCAATCAAATTTCATGTTCACACCCGATAAGCTCGAGCAAGTTTATGCTGACATTCGCTTGGGTTCCTCCGAAGCAGTTGGAAAAATTGTGCTCGCGTATAATCCGTTCTTATTAAAAATGACGCACAAGTGGATGCGTACATATAAGCTTGACCCAGACACTCATAAAAGAGACGTCCATAGTTTATTTGTGTTGACGGCATTGCAAGTAGCTCCTAAATTTGATTCTCATAAAAGTGGCTTTGCTACTTATTTGCGCTATCCGTTGCAGTCGGCAATGGCTGAGTATGTGGGAGGATCATGTCAGGTTGTCTATACCCCCAACAAAGTGACTCAAGAGCAACTTCGCCTACGAGCCACTATAGCTCATCTTAATAATCAGAATCTTCCGGTGACGTTTGATTCTGTTATTGAAAACTGTAATGTCAGTGAAGATTCTGTCATTGAATTTTTACGTACAGGTGGCATTAAGCAGTCGTACTTGTCGTTTGATGCTCCTATGACTGCTGATGGATCAACTTTGCAAGAAGTGATTAAGTCGGATGATCCCAGTCAAATAGATCTGTTAGTTACTAATAATATGATTACGTTTGTACGACAGGCAGTTGCGTCTTTGTCGGCACGTGAAGCAAATATATTGTATCTGCGACATCTCGACGCTCATTCTAGTACGCTTGACACAATCGCTCAGGCGTATGGGCTGTCAAAGGCACGTGTGGGGCAAATAGAAAAACGAGCACTTGAGAAGATAAAAATATATCTCGGGCGAGTACGTGTTAATTCGGTATATGATTTAGTCAATTCCTGAGTCGTGGCCCAGGTATGATAACAAATGCCGTATAGAGTTAGTAAGTATATTTTGAGCAGACCCCCTCCGTTTTGTTACGGTGGGGGTTCATTTGTATTCGTTACCTACTTTTTACACGCGAGGCAAAACTTTAGTATCATTGTGACCGAGCAGTCTAATCCTTAATTCCTCAATACCGACTTTTGTTTTGGACGAATAGGAGAATAATTTATGTCCGTGAATTTGTTCTCCAAGCTTCTTAATTTGATTTTGATACTGCGATTTTTTAATTTTATCAACTTTGTTTACTACCACTACAATCTGTCGTCCAGCCTGCTCTAGTTCGTGCAACATTTCTAAATCGTCAACCGTTGGACCGACTGCTGAGTCAATGAGGAGTATTACGGTGGGATTGTGGTGTGAATCAAACAAATACCACGATATAAGTTTGCCTAATTTATCTTGAGTCTGTTTGCCCATCTTAGCGTAGCCATATCCAGGTAGGTCGACAAAGTAATGCGATTCATTAATTAGAAATATATTAAGTTCGCGAGTGCGGCCCGGCGTATCACTTGTGATTGCTAATTTTTTAGAATTGGTGAGTGAATTTAGTAGGCTCGACTTACCGGCATTCGAGCGTCCAATGAAGGCAATTTGCGGTGTTCCATCATCTAAAATAGGGTTTGTGCCCATGATGCCTTTAATAAATTTGGCTGAAGTAATTTCCATAGTCGCATCCTAGCAAATTTAGCCGATAATAGCGATATCAGAAACACAGGAGCAAGTCTGGGGCACTTCAATGTATTAAAATAAAAAGCACCCAGCATGGTACTTTTTACCATGGGGTGCACTAGTGTTGGGCTTGGTTCATTTGTTCAACGGTTTTGCTTTGCTGCCAACTTAAAAGCAAGATGGCACTCGAGGTAGTTTCCTTTAAGTGGAAGTTGGACAGTGGCAATATTGCCATCAATTTTTATGGTGAGTGATTTAGCTTGGGTGTAAAAATACAGCAGATTTTTTGCACCTGTATTTTGCAACAATGCCCGAGAATTTTGCTGGCCCATTGAAGCTTCAGACAGGTATACAAGCAAGTCAATTATCACATCATTTGACTTAAGTGTTTTGGCTCCATCTAGAAGGGTAGCAGTATTCTTATATTCGAACACATTCATCTGATTGATTTCAATACCGAGCAAGGCTGCCAGAGCCTTCTCATCAGCGTCTGTTTTTTCAAGAACAAACGCTACTACAATTTTTTGCTTTGTCGTAAGGGCTGGCTTTGCAAAGGTGAACATCACGATCTCCGTTTCTAGTAAACTATTCTTCTAAAAATACTGTACCATACTAATGCATAAAGTCAATGTAGCCATAAAGTAAACCTGAAAGCTTGATAACTAAATTAATAATGATAGCTAGTCATAGTTTAGGATATAGTTTATAAAAAAAATGTAAGCCAGGTCAAAAAAGTACTTTCATTTACATAAAAAAATCCCGCCAGATGTCCAGTGGACATAGCGGGAATTTAGAGTCGAGTTTTGGAAGAAAAACTTAGGATTGGGGAACGACTTCAAACTTGTCATGCTTACTTTGACGTGCATAAAGACGGATGTACGAGTTGGTTTTCTTCGACCAGATGCTTTGTTTGTAGAGAAGCTGTGCTCGAGCCAATTCAGGAAATATTTCACCATCAAGTTCCATCGAGATAAACCGTGAAAGATTTGGCCCAACTTTAACTGTGGTTTTCTCTACGAGGAGCTGACGTGTTATGGTGAACATTGCTTCTACGTACGGGTCTGCCAGGGAGGGCTTCTCAAAACGATCAAAGAAACTTTGCACTTCACGTTGGGCTTCAGCAGCCAAATCCGGTTTCATAATAGTTAAGGTGTTAACCATCACTACCATTTTCCTTAGTTCGTCTGAGGTTATATGTGTTATCTGGCTCCGCATATTTCCATTCTCATCAATCAAGAAAGGAAACACATGTCGTTTGAGAAACTGTTCACGGGCTGTAGAGGCCTGCACCATTGCATCGTTGAGTGCAAAAACCTGGGTAATCATCTCATCGTTAGCATCAATCTTACTGAGCTCTCTTTCTTTAAGCACCATCAATTTCAACTCAAGATTGGTAAGTTCTTCCTTCAACTTCTCAATCTTGGCCGTATACTCTTCACGGACAACTTGAAGTTTTTCATTATTTTCCACGCAGTCATCTAATTTCTTATGAAGAGCCAACTCTTTCTTTGTACCATGAACTTTAATGACTCTAAGTTCCTTGGCCAAAGCGGGAACTTTCTTGTATTCAACTCCCAACTTATCACGGATTTTTTCAAATTCCTTTGTCAGTTTAGCGAGTTCTTTTTTCAGTTTCTTTTTTTGACTTTCCAAAACCAAAATTTCAGTTTTCAGGGTGGTTCCGATTTCTGCTTTAGCGGTGTTGATTTTCATCTTGTCCTCATTTCAATGATCTGGGGCACATTGCCCGGGGGTTTGATATCTGTAGTTCTAAGTTTATTTAACCATAAATTTAGAGATGAGTCAAAAATATGGTATCACGTAAATAAATTGAAACCCTCCCCACAAGCATTGGGGAGGGTGATTTTCATTCAAAGTTCCTGCAGGGTGGCAATGATTTTTTCTGCTTTCAACCGGTCTTTTATGTCACAAGCATGAGCCAATGCACGTTTGCCCTCGGACGTTAATCCATCGGCGAATATAGCAAGACGGACGTGGCGATAATCCCCATACTCATCTCGTTGGAAATTGTAGCCATCCACTTTCGCCGGCATGATTCGTTGTTCGCGCGGATTCTGTGCGTTGCCGTAGCAAAATATCACGTCATTGGTGACAAGTTGCCTCAGACCTTTCTCGTAATCTTCGGCGAGGTAGCCTATGCTTTTGACCACTGTCCAAAGCTGACTGGGTCTTACGGTTGACGGTGTATTCTTGCGACGTATTGTTCTAACCGCTTGAACTAGGAACTCCTCAATGTGAGGAAGTGCAGGTTGATTCATTGGATGTCTCCTAAACAAAAGCCGATTCAAACTATACCATACATATTTAAAATAACAATACAAGCTAATTTTTAAAAATTGGGATTTTGTTAAAAAATTATTTAAAGCTGCGCCTAGGACTCCCCTAGTTAAAGCTGCGCCTAGGACTCCCCTAGGCAAAACTAAAGGAATTGAAAAGCCCTAAATCTACTTCGCATATCTGCCTTTGTGGTCACGAGTTACTAACCATAATTTATA
>JAYSSH010000093.1:0-2808 GCA_043720635.1 Candidatus Kaiserbacteria bacterium | reverse complement strand
ATAATTTAAGTTGTTTGAGACTCAGTTCCACAATCGCCAAGGTGACAGCCACAATAACACTTAACACCAAAATAGTGATAAGTAGCGCAAACCCTGATTGTTGTTTAATTGGTATCATAGACATTAAATAAATAGGTAACCGCTTCGACTTTTTGATTTGCAATCAATGAACCTGTACGCCACGTAACTGTTGAGGTAACTTTAATTTCTCGTACTGTGCCCGAAGCAGGAAAACGTTCCATTTTTATTACACGGGTGTATAGAGATGGTACGGCCGTACTGGTATGTATGTAGGAAGAACGCTCATTAGTAATATCCATATACAATTTACAATTACTCACCAAATTACAATTCACGACCGAGGGTTCATTAATTCCGTTGGCTATATTTAAACCACAAGCCCCGGTCGCTCCAAAACAACTAGCGTATCGAGTTAAAAATTGTGACATGGGCGTATCTTCACCCGGGGGATTAATTTGGAATTTAAAATTTTGTAATACCAAATCATCACGACCTTTCTGTGCTAACTCTAATCCCTCTTGTGCCAAAAACCAGGCGTTTACTTGTTCAGTCGCAAAATTTGTTGAATTAATGGAACGCGCAATAATTTGCATGGGCCCGACAATCACCAGTAATAAAATAGTGATGGCCACTAACACCTCCACTAAACTAAAACCTCCATTTTTTTGTGGGTACAATATCATATATCTAATTCACGTTGCGTGACTGTGGTCTGCAACACAGTTGTTGCCCCCAGCTCATCTTCCGCTTCCAAGATTATAGTTACTGTTGGTTGAATAGTATCAGTATCAGTATCGCTAAACCGTTCAGTTCCCGTCACAAAAAACTCTGCGTTGGTAATGGTTATTCCGTCGGAAACAATTGATTCTGGAGCATTATTACCAATTCTCCGGAAAATAGATTGAGTAGCACTATCGTAATAATAGGCAATACGTGTGTCGGTAGTTGACAAGCTGGACCCAGCCTCAATAAAGGAAACGCCTCCTTTTTCAGTTGCAATGCAATTTTTACCTTTGGTTAAAGATTCTTGATTAGAAAAATTACTATTACTACAATAGTATTCTGTACCAGTTCTGATTTCACGTGTCATACTATCAAGCACAAAGGTTAGGGTTGCCATAACTGATTGTTCACTTTGCACTCCTTTACTAGAGCCAATTAACGACAGGAAGGCTCCAACAGCAATAGTCACCACAATTGTAAAGAGTGACAAAGCCACCATCATCTCAATGAGAGTAAAGCCATGATGAAATTTTTGATGAGTGGATTGTGACATGATTATTTGACAGTTATTTGTCCCGTTCTCGTAATTTCTATCAATCGATACGGGACTGTATTATAGCCTGTTGCATTTTTTGGCATAACTTTCAAATACACTGGACTGGCTAAAGTAGCTCCGCCAGTAGAAGTAATAAATTTTGCATCAAAATTGGGGCGGGTAAAGGTTATAGATAACGTGTCTGGCATGGAAGCTGCATTACCAGCACTATTTGTGATATCAATAATATAATTGTTATCTATTGTCCCTACAGTACCAATTGTCACATCACCGGCATCATAAAAACTAACGGCACCCTGATCATCACGAAACATTCGATACTGCCTATTTATAGAATTAGCACTGTCATTATTGAGACTAAAATGAACACCGTAGGTATTTCTACTGCTCGCTCCAATTTCTTTGGTGCCGGAGACTGCCATCAGTTGTGCTTGACGTAATGAAAAGGCAATTTCATACGCTTGGTTGCGTAATAACAAAGCATTATTAAAAGAGCGATTTTTTACTAAAATAACTGTTGACACCAACGTCATGATACTAATACTCACCATCAGTTCAACCAACCCAAAACCATGTGAGGATTGTTGTTTGGTAACAGATGAAGAGAAAAAAGATTTATAACGCATAACTAAACCACGTAAGTACATCGACACGAAACAGAAAGACAATCAGGAATCCCAAGATCAGAAACGGAGCGAACGGTACTTCGCTTTTAATTGTAAGGTGCGGCCCCTTAAATCTATAGCCCAGTTGTCCCCGTTTGGTATATCGTTGCCACCCTAAGAGCGTCAAGCTAATAATAGTCCCTAACCAAAAAGATAACGTCAGCATAGAAAATACTCCCATCACCCCTACCAGATACGCCAGCGGTATGGCCAGTTTTGCATCGCCAAACCCAATCCATTTACCTCCAGAATACCACCATAACCCAGCAAAAAAAGAAAAGGCAATTAGTGAAGCCAGAGCATTCCATATGAGACTCATATAGTCACCGGTAAAATACACCAGTGCACTACTATGCAAAAGTGCCAGGAAAGATAAGAAAAGCACAAACGCATCGGGAATAATAAAATGAGCCAAGTCATACACGGCTACCACCACGAGCGTAGCCATTAGTAACAGGATAATAGGCCAGAGCTGTATCGGCAATACAACCTGTACCACTGCTACAAATAAAAGTCCGGTGATCAGCTCTACCCAAAAATACCGGCTCGGTATATACGCATGACAACTGCGACACCTCCCTCCTAAACTAATATATGAAAACAGTGGAAATAAATCATACATTTTTAATGGCGTACGACACGACAGACAGTGTGACGAACCGGCTAAAGATTTTCCGGTATGAAACCGATAAATAAATACGTTCAGGAAACTACCAATAATTACCCCAAACCCAAACGCCACGAGAGAAATAAAATATGGCGGCATTAGTGCAATAGTTTCCAACATAGTGCTGTAAGTATAGCATCACCATTAAGGCTGAACTATATCTCAATACGCTATTT
>JAYSSH010000092.1:0-21982 GCA_043720635.1 Candidatus Kaiserbacteria bacterium | reverse complement strand
TTGAACCGCCACCGGTTAAGATAATGCCGGCTGGGAGGAGTCCGTCTTTTTTTATTTTCTTAAGGTGCAGATCAATGAGTTCAAAGATGTCGGAGAGGCGGGCGTTGATGATTTCTTCCAATTTCTTTTTAGGGAAGGTGGTACCGGTGATGCCTCCTCTCTTAATCTTCTCGGCTTCTTCTAAGGTAATTTTTAACCCGAGGGCAATGTCGTTTGTTATATCGTTTGCACCAATCGGGAACACTTTAAGGGAGATCGGGGTGAGGTCTTCAAAGACTACTACTGATACTGTTTCAGCTCCAATATTCGCCATGATGCAACCGGCCCGTCTTTGCGTCTTGGAAAGAATCACAAAACTCGCTGCCAGCGGGGACGCCATCACATCTTCTACATACACTCCCGTGCGTTCAACCGCTCCAATGAGGTCGTTCAGGTGCTGTTCAAAGGTCGTAATAAATAAAGTATCAACTTCGAGCTTCGTTCCTTTCATTCCTTGTGGTTTGCCTAATACTTCTTCGCCATCAATGCGGTAGCGCAGGGGAATGGCGTGAATAATTTTTCGATTAGGAATATGGTCAATGATTCTCTCTTCACTATCCTGGGTCGCTTTTTCGATATCGATTTGGGTAATTTCAGAATCGGCACGTGAGGTGATGATTTCTCCGGTCGATACCATTTCATCGAGTCCAATACTTCCAATAGAAAGGTAGGCCTTTTTGACAGTCACCCCAGCTGCCTTTTCGGCCTGGGCGACAGCACTTCTGATACTGCGCACTACATCCGCTTCATTAATAATGTAGCCGTTGCGTAGTCCGCGACTTTCAGCAAAGCCGGTACCAATGATTTGGGGTAACGCTCGTTCATCACGATTTTTTGGTACACGAACAATCGCTACCTTGATTTGGTAGGTCCCGACGTCGATACCCGTGATGATGTGTTCAGACATAGATGGTGATGACGATTATACAATAAAAATTTTGAAAATGAGTGCAATTCGAGGCGGACAAGTAAAATATGACGAGACATACGTGAGTGGTATGACGAGGAATATTTTACGCTGGACAACGAAGAAGTGTGCCATTTTCAGATTTTTTATTTAATAGAATATTTAGTCATGTACCTTTTTTCCAGTTTTTCCATCGCTACCGTCGCTTCATCATGGTGATGATCATGTCCTTTGAGATGAAGAAGTCCATGAATAAATAAGAAACCAATGTACCCATCTTTTGAGAGGCGGTATTCTTTATGCTCTTTTTTGGCAATAGCGGGGCAAATAACTATTTCACCGGTTGTGGCATCAAGAGGGAAAGAGAGCACATTTGGCGTATATGTTTTCTTGCGATACTGCTCATTTAATTTTTGTGCCCGGGTGGGGCCGACAAACGAGAGTGAAAGTGAATATTTCTTACCCAAAATATCATTTTTCATTGTCTCATAGGGAAAAACCGGAATTGATTTAACTTTTTGAGCAATAGAGAATGGAGGCATAGGTAAATATTAAATATAGAATATTGAAAATGGAATAGGAAACGCTATTTAATTTATTATTACATAGAAAGGTATATAAAATAACCCCACTCTTGTGAGCGGCTCGGTCTTAAGCCTTAAGAAAATTGCTGTAAGACGAGGCGAACAAAGAAAAAGAGCCGACTGGTACTTTTTGTACAAGGAGGCTCTTTTTCTGCAGTTCAACAATGTATTACTGGAATTTTATAAGGCTTTTAGCGTCGGCCAGTGGTTCGTTCCTGTACCTTTCCGAGTTTAAGCATTTTCTCGTAGACTACTTTCTTGCCTAATTTTTTAAGCTTTGCAAAGCGCTTTACGTTGTCACTCTTGATGCGAGTGCGGTAGCGACCATCACGAACTTTACGGATAATACCTGCGCCTTGAACACGCTTCTGGAAGCGGCGAATTACGTTCGCACTGCTCTCGTTATTGTTTTTTACAACTTCTACGTTTATTGCCATATGTGGGCACGATAATATCACTATAGCCCAATAAATGCAAGAATTTCGCTTAAAATTACTTCATCTACCTTGTCGACTGCCCAACTTGTTCCTTCACCGTATAGCCATACGGCTCAGTCACAAATCACTTGTCTTCGCGTATCTAAAGCAATTTAAAGCGAAATTGGGATTTTGGGTAAATTGACATATAGAAATTTTAGTAGATAGTTGTTACGGGTTAGTTAAACCCTCAAAGTTCTAAATAGGAGACTGTCAAAATGGAAACGGCACCAGCTGTTGGCGACGGTAAGCTTAATAACGATGAAATGGGTATGCTCTTTCGTCGTGTTACTGAGATATCTAAAAGGATTGATGCAGGGTCAATCTCTAAAAAGGATGCCATGAATGCATTACAAGCAATAATTGAAGGAAGAGCTTCAAGTATGTTAGAGACATGCAAAACGCCGCATCGTTCCAAACATGTAAAATTTGTATCGCCAACTAAAGACGATAGAAAAAAATCTTTGGCACCGGTGACGATGAGGCTCGCTGGTTCTTTAAACAGGCTAGGATTTTATGATAATGTGCGCGAACAGAATCACGGTAGACATTATCCTGAAAAACATCCTGAAGACATTATGGCTGAAATGTGGGAGGCGGAAAATATTCCCGACGCAATGATTAATCATGGTAGCGTTCCTGTCCAGCATATTTTGGATAATTCGAAACCGTCCGAGCACGATCGGATGGTTATGGCTTCTACACTGCAGTGGCTTGGCACAAATGTGGGACGAGACTTCCTGTCACGTTTTGTGTCAGCGGCTGATTTACCGATGTAAGTGCCATGAGAAGCAAAAGGCTGTCGAGCAATTCGGCAGCCTTTCTTAATTGTAAAAAAATTAGGGAAATCTACGCCATCACTACGCCGCGTTTGAGTCTTCGTACCAACATATCGTGAGGGATAGGTTCTTGTTTGCGGGCTTCCATGTCGCGCAAAATGACCGTACCATCGACAAATTCCTTTTGTCCGATGATAACCACGTGTTTAACCCCGCGCGCCTCAGCATCGCGTAATTGTGCGGATAAAGAATCGTTAGCTAAGTCTTGGTAGACCGAGACTCCGGCCTTGCGTAATTCGTCCACAATCATCAAACTGCGGATTTTTGGACCAAAACCTAATTGAATAATGGAAACAGCCGGAGTATCGAGTTTAAAGCGGGGGGTACGGGCTGGGGCTGGTCGTTCACGGAGTATGGCCACGGCACCGGTAGCGGCTGTCTTCTTTTTGGTTTTGCGTTCAACAAAAGCATCAAAGCGTCCACCACGAATATGGAGGGGGTTGTCGAGGCCACTTTCAAGTTTTGGTAAGTCGATAGCAAACAGCGCGTCAGAATAATATTCGTGATGGCCCAGCATTTTAGAATCAATCTCGTACGGAGTTTCACTCATGTCGAGGTATTCGATAATGTCGCGGAAATGCTTGCGACTTTGGTCACTTAAATACTCAAGTGGATTTGGGCTTTTGTATGCCAAATCATGTTCGAGGGTAACGAGGTCCTGAAGCGCTAAGAGCGAGTGCTGCTTCATGAGTTCACGTGAACTATCGGGCATCAGATCAAGACGTTTACGTAAAAAGTTGGTCAGTTCGCGCCCGTAGCGGGTAATAGAATCGGTGTCGCCGAGAGAATTAATACGAACGGTATGTTCGTGATACCCTAGTTCGTTTGCCAGGGCTCGGCTGGTTTGAATTAAAATAGCTTCAGCGATACTTTTTTGGACGTTAAAAATATGGAAGGCAACGGCAGTTTCGTTGCTGTTGGGTTGGGTTTCAATAGAGTAAAGAAGAACGGGGCCCGGGAAAGCGTGGAGTCGTTCGTCACAGTAGCGAGCGAGGCCGCTGGTGAGGAGTCCCGATACTGCATCAAGATCACGGTCACTGTCACTTATGGTATGCGGTAAAGAGGTTGAGCAACTTTTGCACGCCGGGTCCTTACTCAAACTTTCCACTGTTTTAAATCCAAAATGTTCCGCAGTATGGGCTGCAATGCGGAGGAACTCGGTTGGGCTGGTTTCAGTGCGCATAATTAATATTTTTACGGTGTACTAGTAATGGTGTCTGTGCTGATGGCTCCCGGTAGGTAATCCATTTGGCTCGGAGGGAACAGACGGACAAAGGCCCGGCCGACAATGCGTTCTTCTTGAAGTACGCCCCAGTAGCGAGAGTCCGAACTTTGGTCACGATTGTCTCCCATCACAAAGTATTCCCGTTCACCTAATACTTCGGTCAATTCCGTGCCGTTTTCCATACTTTTAATGTACGGTTCATCTAAAATAAAGCCGTTAGGGAAATGCGGGTTACTAATCCGGACGGTACTGCCTTCAATACTAAGGGTTTCACCGGGTAGTCCAATGACGCGTTTGATAAAAAATTTTGATGGGTCCTTTGGGTAGCGAAATACAATCACTTCACCTCGTTTCGGCGCGTGTAGTTCGTATGAAAGTTGATCAACAATTAAATACTCTCCGGTATAAAACGTGTTTTCCATTGAGGCTCCAGACACAATAAAGGGTTGCGCAATAAACGTACGAATGGGAATAACAATGATGAGCGCAATGAGTGAGAAGCGCACAATGTCCAAAAGAGCATTTTCTTTTTTTGGTTCTTGCGCGAATGTAACTTCAGTAGCGGGGATAATAGCCGTGTCAGTGTGAGTGTTTTTACGTGAAGAGAACAGAGACATAAGCAAAAGTAACAACAGTATACGCGAGAAAAAAGTGCGATGCAAATTTTCGAAATTTAAATTTAAAACGGCCCGCGCTATGCGCGAGCCGTGATTTTTATGCAACCCAACAAGCATGATGTTGTTGCATTTTAAACTGTAAATTGCTCCAAAATTTTTCTGCCCAAGGGGTAGGGTAGTTGGCTTGAATAGAAAGTTTTCTTTCGGTCGCAAACTTTTTGAGCGCGGTTACAATTGTTGTACCTAATCTCTGTCTACGATACCGTGGTTTTACATACAAAGACTCAATTTCTAATCGCGTAGAATAGATGCGCATCCTCAAATCAAATTTTTTATTTGAAATGTTAATTCGCACTGCGTCTGGTCCTTGATTCTTAAAGTACCAAGGCCACATTTTGGTTCTTTGCCAGAGTAATAGAGTCAAACGGTTCATGGAGTGTCCTATTTTAAGAAGTTCTGGTCCCTACTATAAGTAATAAACGTACAATTTACAAGAGATTCTAAAAGGCTGATATACTAGTGACATTATATATGTATTATCTAGTTGGTTTAGGAAACCCGGGCGCAAAATACGCTAATACTCGTCACAATATAGGCTGGCTGATGCTTGATTATATGTGTACCAAATTTCACGTGCCTATACCTATTATGGATAATAATATGAATGGGCGAGTGTCTGCAGGGAGGATGGCTGGAGTTGATGTCAGCGTGTTGTATCCTGAGACATTTATGAATAACTCGGGGAGTGCGGTGGTAAAATTTGTGCCGCCGGAAGATTTTAATAAATTGATTGTATTGTACGACGATATTGATTTACCGCTAGGTATGGTGCGCATATCCTACGGAAGAGGTGATGGAGGACATAATGGTATTAAATCAATAATAGATAAAGCCGAGACTAAAGATTTTATTCGTATCAGAATCGGTATCGCTAAAAAAACGATTTGGCTGTGGCAGCAAGATGTCATTAAACGTCCAACGGGTAAGGCACTCGAAAGGTTTGTGTTAGGAAGGTTCGGTACCTATGAAAAAACTCAATTAGAAAAAGTGCAAAAGCAAGTAGAGGAGGTGATGAGTGTGATACTACAATACGGATATATCACCGCCATGAACCGCTACAATTAAAACGCACACAATCGGCACATTGCGTTGTGGAATGAAGAACAAAGCGTAGCGACAATTCTGAATTTCTGTCCCGATTTTTCCTCCTCCGGAAAATCGCCGGACCGCTGCGACATATATCCTTGCTTCTTACAGAAGCTGTCCACTCATTGGGTATTTTTACAAAATACCGCAATGAGTCTTGCGAAAGCAAAGCAGTTTGCTTTCTCACTCCTAGCACTGCACTCGATTCTGAGCGTTTTAAATTAGCCGGACTTCCAAAACTGGTGAATGAAGAAATGAGCGTAGCGATTATTCTGAATTTATGTCCCGATTTTTCCTCCTAAGGAAAATCGCTGGACCGAACTTCTTCGTTACGCTGCGATAAAAATTCTACTCACCGTACAAGAAGTACGGCTCGCAATATTTTTCTTGCGTGCCTCGAACTTTACTCAATATAAGAACAAAACATGTTTTTGTTTGATATGATTTTAAAAAAATACCACCACCCATTTATATAATGGGTGGTGGTGGTGTTAGGGGCCGGATTGCCTTAGTTTTAAAAGGGCAATAACCATAGCGAACGTGGGAACGGTAACACCGGTAAGGAGTGCCAACAGCTCGGTGAGCGTCTTTTTAGGAAAGAACTCTCCGTAATAGGCATATTCCATCCCAATCCAGAAACAGAATATGCCAAACCAATAGAACGCTATGCCGGCGATAAATCCCCACAGGAGCACACTCGGTTTCTTTTTTTTGAGAACGGCCAATCGAATCTCCTTTTGCGTTGAGATGCCTAGTCTTATCATACTAGTATCTAAAGTAGTGTCAAAAATTTAACCGCCACCCCGATGTGCTGGGGAGGCGGTAGCGAATTAAAATTGTCGATTTTGGCAGTATAGCCACACAGTGCCAATCCACCACGTTATAATTCCTCCAATTACTGTAGCGGTATTGATATTTGACCATACTCCGGCATAGAGGCCTCTCAAGGTGCCGGCTATACCTACAAATATCACAATCCAAGGCAGTAATTTTAACGTTTTTTGCCACGCGTCATGATGTGAGTTCACAGCCCTTCTCCTGTTGTTACTTGTGTACTCTACCGTAAAAATATGATTGATACAACAAAACATCAGCTCCTTATAAGGAGCTGATGTTTTGTTTTTTCTAGTTAGGCTGCAGCTTGCGCGTCTTTGTATGAGAGAGTCATACGTTGTTCGGTTGGTTCAAAGAGAGCGATTTTGAATTGGTAGACGTTTCCAAGTGAAAGGGTTGCTTCCATCTTTTCTTCGGTTTCAACCTCTAGAATTGAAAGATGAACTTTAAAAAGCCATACGTGGCACCTCTTCGCCAAGCTGTTTGGCAGCGTCAGTGTATGCATCCATCAGCGCTACTTTAACATCAGTTACATTGTTTGAAAGAGGGCCAAGGGTTGAAGGTGGTGCCCAGAGTACGCCGAGCTTCACTCCTGTCGCGTGGTATAATTCGTCAATGAATTCGCGCCCTCGCTGTTGCATCTCTAGATAACGTTCAATTTCAGAACCAAATGCCGATGATCCAAAAACCTTTTGACGAATGTTTGCACCGGCGGAATGGAGTAGTTGACTGACGTTTGAAAGTATTCCCCCTTTAATCATATCCATTCTTGGTTTGAACCCTTCGTTTGGGATGATGAGAATACTCGTTGGATTAAATTGTCGAATCATTTCCTCGACTGAGGTATGTGCGTAGGCTCCGTCAACGTACGGGATGCCATTTATCATGACTGGCTTTTGAAAGAGGGTGATAGCAGCAGAGGCTTCAATTTTAGTAACCATGTCAGAACCGTCCGGTTCACTCCGTTTCATATCGAGAAACTCGGACTTGCCGGTTTGACTGTTTGTGGCAAGTACGTAGAGACTTGTAGTAGAACGCAGGATTGCCGCCTCGTCGAGCTTTTTTTCGGGACTGCGCATTGCATTTGCTATGACAGAAGCGTCCATATATTTTAGGGGCTGGTCACTCTTCCACCCTAGGAACTGATCGGTTGTACATTCCTCAGTGTACATCGAAGCGAGGATGTCTGGTTGGGTGTCACCAGCAGCAAAATACGCAGCTGTCCCAGAACCAGCAGAGTTACCTACGATGGTTGTAAATGATTTATCTAAACCGAGTTCTTGTAAGAGTTTGGCTTGGGCAGCACCAAAAACCCCTAACATGGCTCCGCCACCAAAATAAATTAGTGGGCGGATGTGTTCGGTTTCAGCTGCCGGTTGGTCGCGTTTCTCTCGCAGTTCCACAAAAACACGTTCATTAGCAATTTCCCACTGTTTATATTCTACTGATTCACGCAAATTAAACCCCTCATTTTCCAAAAGTGCTTTTTCGTAAGCAATATCTTCAGGAGTTTTTTCTTCCCGCAGTTTAAGCCAAACGCGCCACTTTTTGTTATACTGCGCAGCTTCTTGTTTGTGTTGTTCAGCGTACAACATTGTTGGGATGACATCTTCTGAAGTTTCGTGCTTAAATTGTTTTGGGGGACCTTCTCGCATATAAAAGTAAATTATGTCTCATGTATAAACAATTATACATACAAAACATCAAAAGATTAAAAGTATATACAAAACACCTGCAGGCATTGCCTGCAGGTGTTTTGATTAAGTTGCGAGTTAGGCAGCTTGAGCGTCTTTGTATGAGAGAGTCATACGTTGTTCAGTTGGTTCAAAGAGAGCAATTTTGAATTGGTAGACGTTTCCAAGAGAAAGCGTAGCTTTCATCTTTTCTTCGGTTTCAAATTCAGAAATGTGTACGAGTCCTGCTACACCTTCTTGGATTGAGGCAAGCGCACCATGTTTGTTGTATTTGATAACAACACCAGGCACCACTTGATCTTTCTTGAATTTAGCCGCAGCTTCGGTCCATGGGTTTTCGCGAAGTTGTTTAATAGAAAGTGAAATTTTATCATCTTTTACTTCAATTACTTTCACTTTTACCTTATCGCCTACTTTGTATAGAGCGCGGGTGTCATCAACGAGACCCCAATCAAGTTCAGAAATGTGCACGAGTCCTTCAAGTCCTTGTTCAATTTTAACAAAGATACCGAAATCAACCGCACCCGTTACTTCACCATTAAGGATTTCTCCCACTTCGTACTTACCAACCTTCACTTCTTTCTCTTCTTTTTCTTGGGGTCCCTTTTCTGAGAAGATAAGTTTGTGTTCTTTTTGATCAGCGGTGATCATTACGACACTTAGGTGCTTACCAATGAGTGAGTTAAGTGCAGACAGAATCTTGTCTTTGTCCCCATTATCAACGCGTGGGTAGTTATCAGCCCCAAGTTGTGATGCGGGAAGAAATCCTTGGATACCTTGCCATTCAATAATAAGTCCACCTTTGTTGGCTTCTTTAACTTCAAGACTAAGAACCGTTCCTTTTGCAACAGCGGCGTCGGCAT
Organism: Candidatus Kaiserbacteria bacterium; assembly: GCA_043720635.1. Classification (GTDB taxonomy): domain Bacteria; phylum Patescibacteriota; class Minisyncoccia; order Phycocordibacterales; family UBA918; genus OLB19. The sequence continues at coordinate 12,758 of JAYSSH010000092.1, read as the reverse complement.
CAGCCCAGATAAGCGCTTGTCGAGCTTCTTTGAGAGATAATTCGATGTATCCGTCTTCGTTTGTAACATCAACTACTTTGGCAGCAATTGTGTCGCCGACACTAACTTTGCGCAAAATATCACGAGCGTTAAGGTATTCGCGACCAAAAATGAGACCAGTCCCAAATGGTGGCAAATCAACATACACACGAGCGCGCCCGATAGCGGACACGGTTCCTTCGACTAATGATCCGTCTTTTGGTGCGTCTGGGAGGTTGGCAGCCAAAGCTGTCATTACACTAGAACCAACAATTTCTTCTGACATAATAATATGTATTTGTTAAGAACAGTCTAAGGGAGATGAGATTCAAGGCAAAAGTTACATTTATGAGGAAATGTACTGATTTGTACATTGACGATTAAATGTAATTTTTAACGCAGAAGGTCGCTCTGTTCGGCTGTTCTTTTCCGACGACACGCGTCTGTACAACCATATCGCGAAGCATATTTCTCAAAGTGAGTAATATACCGGCCGTAGTTCGTGAGTACAGGGTTAACGTGTGCCGCTAGGAAACTAATAATCTTCTTTACGAAGTGGCGCAATAATAGTATAGAAACGTTAAATTGTCCAGAAAATCTTAGGGGTCCGACCCCTAAGATAAATTAAAAAGCCAGCACAATGAAGGCTGGCTCAGTGATTTGGGTCTTAGGGAGATACTCCCTAAGAAAAATAGTAAGGGGTTTAACCCCTTACTTAGGGTTAGTTTATTTCAAGACCAAGTTCGTGGGCAATAGCGGGATGATCGCGCAGCCAGCGCCTGGTATTGAAAATGAGGAACAAAAGATCATACATTGTTGGCACCTCCTTCTGTTTATTTATACACTATATTTTACAAAATAGTTATAATGGTATTCTTTCCCATATCCAATATTCAATCTCCTCTATTTTGTGTATACTACTCCCATTATGGTTATCACACATCACGGCGGGCAGAGTTTTAAGGTTTCTTTTGGAAATACTACCTTGGCCTTTGACCCAGTTAGTAAGAAGTCAAAGCTTGATTCGACCAAATTTGGTTCAGATGTTGCCTTTATCTCAATGAATCACCCTGATTTTAATGGGGCCGATCAAGTTGCACATAGTAGTAAGCAACCATTTGTGGTGGCTGGCCCAGGTGAATATGAAATTGGAGATGTGGTGGCGCGGGGGTATGGCGTAAAGACTACGTACGATAAGGTTGAACGATACAATACTATCTATCAAGTAAAGCTTGAGGATATGAATATGGTGTTCTTGGGAGCGATCAGTTCTCCTGATATTGATCCAAAAATCCTGGGAGAATTTGGTGATGTAGATATATTGTTTGTGCCGGTCGGGGGTGGCGATGTGCTGGAGGTGCCCCAAGCTGCCAAGCTCGCGCTTAAACTTGAGGCCAAGCTCATCATTCCGATGCACTACGACAAAACGTCTTTAGGAGCGTTTCTTAAAGAAATGGGTACCAGTGTGGGTGCGGTTGAAAAAGTTACATTAAAACGAAAGGATGTTAATGAGATGGAAGGGGAAGTGGCCGTGTTAGCGGTGGCGTAGGATAGAATATAGAATATTGAATAGAGAATAGGTTATAGAAAAGGGTAAGAAAGATGGTCAATAGTTGATCAAATATATATGTTATTTAAATTTCTCGATCACATCCGTAGTAAGCCAAAACATGTGCGCGAACAATATGCGCTTGGGATTGCTATTTTTTGTACGTTAGTCATTGGTGGTGTGTGGTCGTTATCATTACCCGCAAGATTTGCTGGCGAAACCCAATTGGCAGCTCTCGGTAGCTCAACCAGTCCCGCTCCCTTTAGTAATTTTTTTACCCAACTCAAACAACAATTTACTTCCGTTAAAAAAGGGATAGACGAACTTACAGTAGCTTCTTCTACAGCCCCACTTACAGCCGCTTCAAGTACCGAAGCCGCCTTAGAAATGCAAATATCTCCGGAAAATATCGAACAAATTAAAGACAAGCAAGCCACCGCTACCAGCAGTGAATCTCAAGTAGGCGCAGAAGCCCAGGCCACGTCAACTATGTCTTTAAAACCGCAGCCGATTATGATAGGTACTACCTCAGCTAGCGCTGCCACAGGGACTGCGCGCTAGTTTTTTGTGGTATACTAGCGCCACATATTCTTATCAATAGTTTGTAATTTCTGTTATGCCGAAGAAGACAATTGCTCCCGAAGCAACCCCCAATCCTATTCCAGAACGCGGTATCGTAGCCCAAAGTATCACGGGCGAAATGGAAACCTCCTACCTCGACTACGCGATGTCGGTTATCACCTCCCGGGCTCTCCCGGATATTCGTGATGGTCTCAAGCCCGTACACCGTCGTATCCTCTATTCAATGCGCTTAAATGGACTTAACGCTTCAGGAAAATTTAAAAAATCTGCGACGGTAGTAGGAGATGTACTGGGTAACTTTCACCCGCACGGAGACGCGGCGGTGTATGAATCGATGGTGAAGTTGGTGCAACCGTTTGCAACACGCTACCCTCTCGTTTTAGGACAAGGAAACTTCGGTTCGATTGACGGCGACTCAGCCGCTGCCTACCGGTATACCGAAGCTAAAATGTCTCGCTTGGCTGAAGAAATGCTTCGTGATCTAGAAAAAGACACCGTTAACTGGCGACCAAACTTTGACGGCAGTAAACAAGAGCCCATTGTGTTGCCCGCGGCTGTGCCAAACCTTCTTTTAATGGGTACGCTTGGTATTGCGGTCGGGATGGCCACCAACATTCCGCCACACAATCTACGTGAAATATCGCTGGCCGTAGAATATTTGATTGATAATCCCGACGCCACCACTGACGATCTACTTAAATTTGTAAAAGGTCCTGATTTTCCTTTGGGAGCAGTGGCTTTTAACCAAAAAGATATCCAACACGCTTATACGCACGGTCGTGGTGGTGTGGTAGTTCGTGGTGAAGCTGAGATTATAGAAGATAAAAAAGGTGCGTTTGCTATCATCATTACCTCAATTCCATTCCGGGTAAACAAAGCCGACATGCAGGAAAAGATTGCCGACCTGGTACGCGAAAAGAAAATCGAGGGTATTCGTGAAATGCGTGATGAATCAACCAATGACATTCGCGTAGTGATAGAGCTAAAATCCGGCGCCCAACCACAAACTGTTTTAAATAAATTATATAAACACACCCAACTTGAAGACACGTTCCACTACAACATGGTGGCCTTGGTTGATGGTATTCCACAAACAGTATCTTTGAAGTTAATTCTCGAAGAATACGTTAAGCACCGCGCTGAAGTGGTGCGTCGCCGTACCCAATATGATTTAACTAAAGCCCAAGACCGAGAACATATCTTGCTTGGTCTCAAAAAGGCCCTCGATCACATTGATGCGATTATTAAATTAATCCGCGCCAGTAAGGATGTGCCAACAGCCCACGCAGCGTTGATGAAAGAATTTAAATTCTCAGCCATTCAAGCGCAAGCGATTCTTGATATGCGTCTGCAAAAGCTTGCCGGCCTTGAACGCAAGAAAATTGAAGAGGAATTGGCTGAAGTTCAAAAATTAATCAAAGCGCTTGAAGCGATTTTGAAGAGTAAAACCAAAATGCTGGGACTCGTAAAAAGTGAGTTGCTCGAAATTGCCGAAAAATATGGTGATGATAGACGCACCAAAATCGTCAAAGGTGGCGTGAAAATGATGAGTCAAGAAGACTTGATTCCTGATGATGAAAGCGTGCTCGTGTTAACCGCGGGCGGGTACGTAAAGAGAACCAATCCGGACGAATACCGGGTCCAAAAGCGCGGTGGCGTCGGGGTGATTGATCTCAACACCAAAGAAGAAGACGTGGTAACGAGTCTCATCACCACTTCGGCTCATTCAGACCTCCTCTTCTTTACCGATAAAGGTAAAGTGTATCAAAGTAAGATGTATGAAATTCCAGAAGGCAGGCGAGCTACCAAAGGAAAATCAATTATGAACTTCCTTTCCATGAATGCCGAAGAACGGGTAACTTCTGTGCTCGCTGTGCGTAAAGAAGATTGGACTGATGGTGAACGCAGTCTCATGATGGTTACCAAAAATGGTGTAGCTAAAAAGTCTGACGCTGGGGCATTTAAAGATGTGCGTCGAAGTGGATTAATCGCAATTAATTTACGAGATGACGATTCGTTAATTTCAGCCCGGTTTGTGGGTAAGGGTGATGAGTTGTCGCTTGTGACCTACAAGGGTCAGGCCATCCGCTTCAAGGAAAGTGACGTGCGTGAAATGGGACGAATCGCGACCGGTGTATCCGCGATGAAGCTCGGAAAGGGTGACTCCATTGTCTCAGCCGACGTGATTAAAAAAGGCTCAAAAGATATGGAGATATTGATTGTAACCGAACACGGCTACGGTAAAACCACACCAATTAAAGAATATAAAGTTCAAAAGCGTGGTGGATCAGGTATTAAAACCGCTAAAGTAACTGACAAAACTGGAACGATTGTCGGCGGAACTGTTGTCGGAGGCGAACAACGAACCGAAGGGGAGTTGGTGATTATGAGTAAGAAGGGTCAAGTTATTAAATTGCCACTCAAAGACGTGCCAACCTTAGGGCGTCAGACGCAGGGAGTGCGCGTGATGAAGATGCGGGCGGGGGATTCAATCGCATCAATTGTCTTCGTAGAAGCCCAATCTTAGCTTGTTCCAAAAATTGCCAGCTACGTTGTTGCGCTGCGATAAATGTTACCTCACCGTACAAGAAGTACGGCTCGCTAACATTTTCTTGCGCGCCTAGTATCTGACTAATTTTTGAAACAAGCTACCTTCTCTAATGTGCTTAGATTTAGTGGTGACTCAGTAGATATTTGTTAAACAAAACCCATTCCCTTACTTGAGTGGGTGTTGTTTTTTTTGGTATCAAAAGCTGGCTTTGCACACCTTGACAGTGCTTTAGAGTGGTTGCTCGGGCTATAATATACATATATGACATACGCTACCCACAACCGGTTTGCAGCGCCTGAAATGATTGTGAGTCACTTCCATGTTCGCGATGGAGATTTAGTGGGGGACTTTGGTGCCGGAGCAGGCACATTCTTGCCTGCTCTTTCGAAAAAAGTAGGGGAACGCGGTCGGGTGTTTGCGTGTGAAATCCAGAGAGGACTTGTTGATAAAATTGGTACGCTCATTCATGATGCTAATTTGCGGAATGTAGACCCATTGTGGTGTGATCTTGAAGCAGAAGGTGGAATAAAAATTGCCGACGGGTTGCTTGATGTAGCGATTGTGGTTAATACACTCTACCAGCTTGAAGAGCGAGAACGCGCTATTGCGGAGAAACGGCGTACGATGCGGAAAGGAGGAGTGATGTATGTAGTTGATTGGTCAGATTCATTTGGGGGGATTGGCCCACATCCTGATTGTGTGATTTGTAAACAATTGGCTATCGATTTATTTGAAGCTGCCGGCTTTATTTTAGAACGTGAGTACCCAGCCGGAGAACACCATTACGGTTTAGCCTTTCGTGTTCTATGATGAAGCTCCGTCCGTTTGAATTAGTGTTAGTTACTTTTTTTGGCTTGATGGGCCTCTTGGGTGTGATATTTATTTCAATAATTCAGCCAGATACAGATCCGATTGTAGAAAGTTTAGGCAAGTCAGTAATTATTTGGGGTACTGTACCTGCAAATGCGTTTCAAACTGTGCTAGGTCCTTTAAAAGAAGCTAAGGAAGCGTATAATGTTGTGTCGTATATTGAAAAGGATCCTCGTAGTTTTGATTCCGAACTTTTAAATGCTTTAGCTGAAAATCGAGGTCCAGACATCATCTTTATCCCTCATGAAAAATTAATTCAGCAACGTTCAAAAATTGCTCCTGTGTCGTACGAAAGTTTTCCTCGTCGTGATTTTCAAAATTTGTACATTGATGGAGCTGAAATTTTTGCATTGCAAGATGGGGTGTATGCGTACCCAATAGCGATTGATCCGATGGTGATGTACTACAATCGTGACCTCCTGGCAACAAAAAATATTATCAATCCACCTGCCACCTGGGAATCGATAGTAAATGACATTATTCCGACCATGGTTGAGAGAGATTATAGTCGCAATATAATACGAAGCCCACTAGCTTTCGGTGAATATCGCAACATCAATAACGGCTTCGGTGTGCTTTCAATGTTATTGCTTCAAGGAGGAAGTGCACTTGTGACTGAAAGTGAAAATAGATACCTAATTTATCTAAATACTACACCGACACAGTCAGGAAAGCCACTGGAAAATGCGCTTACTTTTTATACAAATTTCGCCAGTCCCAGCAACCCGCTCTATAGTTGGAACCGAGCGCTTAATTTAGATCGTGACGAATTTCTACGGGAAAAACTTGTATTGTACTTTGGCAAAGGGAGCGAAGGACCGGCGTTAGCATCACAAAACCCTAATCTTAATTTTGACATTGCTGAAGTACCCCAAGGTGCCCAGGCCACCGTGCGCAGGACCTACGCTAGCTTTTATGGTCTCGCTCTGTTAAAATCCTCTCCCAACAAAAACGGTGCTTATGCCGTCTTACAAGAGTTGGGAACAGCTAATCAGGCCAAGATTTTAGCTGAAGCACTTGATATGGCACCAGCACACCGTACTACACTTACTTCTGGCAGTAACGATCAGTTTGGCCGAATAACCTACAAATCAAGTATTGTGGCTCGGGGTTGGCTTAATCCTGAGCCAATTAAAACCAATGAGATATTTACACAGATGGTAGAAGACGTGTTGTCTAACCGTTTGCGCCCGTCTGAATCCGCAAATGACGCAGTCTCCCGCCTTTCCGATGTCTATTAATTTATGAAATTTGTACTCCATTCAATATGCAAATATCTTACCGTTCTTCCGGTACTTTTTCTCTGTTTTTTCACATTAATAACAATTTCCTATGCAGATCATGTACCTCAGCATAATTCAAATCCAAGTGGCTCAGCAACAATTGATCCCGTAAGTCTTCAAAATCCACTTAAAAATATAACCACTATTGAGGGTCTTTTAGTAGCCATCCTTAATATCATTATGATTTTGATGGTGCCGGTAATTGTCTTCTTTATTATTTATGCCGGCTTTAAATACGTTATGGCCCAAGGTAACGCCAGTCAGGTTGAAGAAGCCACCCGGGCCCTTACGTACGCCATTATTGGTGGGGTATTAATTTTGGGCGCAGTGGCGATATCCCAAATTATTAAAAGTGTGGTGGATGCCTTTTAACTTATATGAATAAAACAACTCACTTAGCACTTACAGCAATGGTCCTATCACTACCTGTACGTACCTTCGCTCAAATCACTGAACCTGTAACTACGCCAACAACTTTTTCTGAATTAGTAGGTTTTTTTCTCGGATTGATTAATCAAATAGTCCCTCTTATTTTTGGTATTGCGTTCCTTTTTATAATGTGGAAACTAATTGACGCCTGGATCATTCACCCTGATGATGGTAGTAAACGTGAGGAAGGTAAGACGATTATTATTACGGGGGTAATTGTGCTCGTTATTATGGTAAGTATTTGGGGAATTCTTAATCTTTTGATTAATTCACTTTAATTCAATAATATTTGGGTGCGTAGTTATACACATAACCCTTATAACCCCTACCTTTTTTACTATTTTGGTATATAATAACTAGTAAATTAACATTATATTTAATTACTTTATGAAAAACTTTCTGTATGGATTACTAGCTACTGTCATTGTTGCTTTACCAGCAATTACAAGTGCTCAAAATGGTTTTGCACAAGCTGATCCAGAAGGTGGCCAAATGTCTGGGTTCTTTAATGCCATATTGGCATTTATTAATAGTGTTCTGATACCACTTGTGCTTGGTCTTGCGTTCCTTATGTTTATTTGGGGTGTCTTCAAATACTTCATTCTTGGGGGAGCTGACTCAGAAAAGCAAGCTGAAGGAAAAAGTTTGATGATATATGCCATTGCAGGGTTTGTCATCATTTTATCATTCTATGGTTTAGTAAACTTTATTACTACCGGGTTTGGTTTTAACTCTGGTGCTGGTCAAACTATTACAGCTCCTACTGTACCCGTCCCACCTACTCTATAGTAGTTATTAAAACCGTCCCACAGGGGCGGTTTTTTGTTTTAGGGAGCTGGTGATATACTTTAAGTACTATGAATCCAGTGAGTCTTAATAACTTAGCTCAATCCCCAGGTACAGTTCAGGCCTACGCCTTTGTAGAAAGATTTAACGAGGTAATTTTATACCCGCTTATACTTTTACTTACAGGCATCGCCTTTTTGGTTTTCCTCTATGGTTGTCTTATTTACATCACCCACGCCGAGAACAGTAGTGCTCGCGAGGAGGGAAGGAGTCATATTATCTACAGTATTATCGGAATGTTCGTAATGCTAGTAGCCTACACCCTACTAACCATCGCCGCTAATACGTTTGGGTTAGGAAATAGATTAGATTGTTCGAGTGATCCTACACAGGCTGGATGTAATGAAATTATGCGTATACCTAATCCTGGTACAAGACCTCCTGCTGTAGACCCAGGTACTACTGAACGCCCTCCAGCAACAACTCCAGGTGCAACTGAACGTCCTCCGGCAAGATAAATTATAAAAATTAAGCCCCGCAAATGCTTTCGCATGTGCGGGGCTTGAGAGTGAATTCTATTCACCACATTTTTTACCACTGGGCATAGGTTTACCCAAAGGAACATCAAAGAACTGTACTACTAGACCCGGGGGTCCAGTGTATCGCCATTGGTTGCCGCCGAGTGAAATTTCAGTGACAACATCTTTCGGGTCGATTACTGCACAGTGATCAATAGCATCGGTACGTTCATATTTGGTATGGTAACCAAAAGTGACCGTTGTGCAGTTGGGCTGATCTTTGTACAAACGAACGCAGGGGACTGCGTTCGCATTCATCATGGACTCTTCCAGAGCCCGCGCTGCAGCATTTTCAGCCGCAACACGAGTCCGTTCTTCTCCTTCAGCCTGAATCTTCGCCAGTTCTTGCTGGCGCTTCATTTTTGCGACTTCTGCTTGCCGTTCTGCCACGATTTGTGCTGGTGTTTTTGGCACTCCGACGAGGTTAGTCGCTTTGTCAGCCAAGGTATCTACCCGGGTCACCACACGTTCAGAACGCTCTGGACCAAGCCAGGCAAACAGTAGCAACATCACAGAGAGGACTTTAATCAACGTGCTTCCGTAAAAGAAACCGATAATCAATAAGGCAATTCCCGTCCACAAAGCAAGCGATCGAACGAAACTTGAAAGGCCCAGATAGGGAGATAGATAGTATGTAATGGCAATGAATGCAAGAATGATCATTGCCAAGGGAAGTGGGGTCAGTTGCCTGATTCCACCTCCCATTCTAGTAACTACAGACGTTGTCGTGTTGGAGGCTGATGCTTGGCTATTTCTGAGCTGAGGCAACCTCTTGCCAAGTGCTCCAAACCAAATTCCAGCCACTGCAATCAGTACGAGGAGAAATTCAATCGACATTCACGCTATCCTTTCATTCGCTTTGAGCGGGAGCTTTTTTCGGTGCGAACGCAGCTGCAATGCCTGCAAGCTGCGCCACCCCGTCTGCACCCACAATGATTGTTCCCTCACCTTTACCGACTGCTTGTGCAGTTTCGGCACCGATGATGTCTGCAGGCTTAAGTCCGGTAGCTTTAGCGGCTGCCGCAATGCCCTGACCTTTACCCGCGACAGTTGCTTTTTCAAGCACTTGTCTTGCTTTCGCTGCAGCTGCACCAGCAAGTACGGTTGCTTCAGCTTCACGCTTGGCTATCCGCACTGCTGCTTCACCATCAAACGCTGCTTGCGCAACTCCGCTGATGGATTTGTTCAGTTTGTGGTTAAAGCCAATAGGTTTGACTGCCGCTCCTTCGAGATCAATGCCCCATGCATCCGAGTAGCCCTCTAGAGCGCCAATCCGACGCTCAACAGCGCGGAAGAGAACCGCGTTGGTCCACTCCACATTTTGCTGAGCTTGAGCCACGCTGATGCGCGGATAAATGGTGTTAAGGACAACCGTCATTTCGTCTTCAATTTGACGGTTAACCTCATCGATATCGCCAATGTTTTTTACAAAAGCGACCACATCTTTTATGCGCCAGCGGACAATCGGAGTCACTTCTGCTGTGACACGACTGTTTGAGAGGGCATCATTTGGTACGATGGTTTGGAATGTTACTTCCTTACCATCAGCCCTCGTTGGTCTGTAATTTTCGCCCAAGACAGCCTGAGCATTTTCTTCAGTAAGAGACTCACCAAAGGTAATGCGCAGGGGAGGTACCATACCTTCCGGTGCACTTTCGTTGTCTTCTCCCCGAAAGATTTTTTCAGGTTCTGCAGGAAATTCCCTTTGTTGCGTTACCGTAGGGAAGAGCAAAATGTCAGTCACTCCCGGGGGCACAATTGGCACACCGGACGTTACTGTACCCAAAGGCTGTCCCAAAATTGTCCGGACGCCGATTTGGTCAGGACCTACAACTTTCCAGAAGCGAAACGAAAACACGATGTAGAACAGAGCAGACCAGAACCATAGATTTGGCCAGCTAAACATGTAGTCGCCATAAATTACGATTGGGGTAGTGAATGTGACAAGAATCACATATACCACAATTGCAATAACGACTTCCACTACGATAATTTTCCAACCTTCGTTCTCTTTGTTCTTCTTTTTTCCGACTTCATCTTTTTTCATTTTTTCTTCTTTCATCTAATTGTCAAAGCGGGCAATTGCCTCGCGGACAGGTTTCATTTTGAGGACGGTGTCCCCGCGAGTTGATCGGGGGAATGTGCCCTCCTCTCTGCTAGCTATAATAGCATATAAAAGGCCAAAAGTCAAGCAAAATGCTTGAAAACCAATGTTAATTTTAATATTGGTTTCATAATTATTGTTTATTATCATTACTAAACAACCGGAGTTCACCTTGTCAGGCTCTAGTATGCAAGGTATTATTTCATCCACTTACTCTATGAACATTGCCACCCCTGCTAAATTTATTGATGCACGTCCCCGGGCCGAGAAACGGGCGGCTGTTTTTAGTGATACACGTCCAAGAACGACCTTGTCGTTTTATAAATATGTCAAAATAGCTGACCCGGCCGCTTTTAGATTATCACTGTTAACGCGATTTACGGACTTAGACTGCCTCGGACGCATCTATGTGGCACAAGAGGGTATAAACGCCCAAATGAACGTAGTAACGGCTAATTTTGAAGCGCTTGATACGTTCCTTCAGTCATTACCAGAACTTACTGGCGTGCCGTATAAAATAGCGGTGGAAGAGAAAGATTTTTCGTCATTTTATAAACTTACTATTAAAGTTAAAGATAAGATTGTGGCTGACGGGTTGGACGATAGTAGTTTTGATGTCACAAACACCGGAGCGTATCTGACGGCCGAAGAAATTAATGACTACGTTGATGATCCGGAGGCGGTGGTGGTTGATATGCGTAACGCGTATGAAAGTGAGATTGGGCATTTTAAAAATGCGGTTTTGCCTGACGTTGATACGTTTCGAGAAGAGTTAGCCTTAGCCCCTGCATTATTACGGGTACACAAGAACAAAAAAATTGCGCTGTATTGTACTGGTGGAATTCGCTGCGAAAAGGCAAGCGCCTGGCTCAAACATAATGGCTTTACCGATGTGCGCCATTTACGTGGGGGAGTGATTGATTATGCGCATCAAGTAAAAGAAAAGGGTTTGCCCAATAAATTCCTTGGCAGTAACTTTGTTTTTGACGAACGGTTAGGTGAACGAGTGGGGGCGGAAATAATTTCTAAATGCCATCTGTGCGCAATTAAAAAAAGTGACACCCATTACCACTGCAAAAATCAAATATGCCATGTGTTGTTTTTAGGCTGTGAGGGATGTGTAGCAAAACATAATGGTTACTGTGGATGGTGGTGCAGACTTTCTGACAAAGCACCGGTGTCAGCAAAAAAAGTTTTTGCGAAATACTATAACCAATACTTCAGACCGGCCCAGTTTAGAAAAGGGAGATTGCGAGGTGTATAAAAACCTTCCATTTAAATGGAAGGTTTTTATAATTTAGTAAACTGTACAAAGTGCGCGCGAGAGGACTTGAACCTCCACGGATTGCTCCATTAGTTCCTAAGACTAACGCGGCTACCAATTACGCCACACGCGCACTTTGTAAACTTTACCAGCTTCAACAATTTAAGGTTCGAACACGAGTATAGCATATCCCAGCGAGTTGCCAATTATGAAAATTTTTATACTTTTGTGTGTCACAGATAATTTCTTACAGAAATTTCCGCGACCCCGACTCGCGGTTCGCAAGCTCACAACGCTCCGTCTCGCACAGATGCCGTACCTGCCGCAGGGCAGGTGCTAAAAGATACACAGCCAGTTAAAAAGACTGGCTGTGTATCTTTTGGATCTGTGCGCCCTCAAGGATTCGAACCTTGGACCGTCTCCTTAAGAGGGAGCTACTCTACCAACTGAGTTAAGGGCGCAATTATTAAATTATACATGAACTGACGCTTCTCCTTAATGAGAGTAAAATGCATGGGATGCATTTTACGCTTACCAACTGAGTTAAGGGCGCATTCAGTGAAATGAATGTATTTGGTGGGGAAAGTGTACAAGATATTTGCTAAATTAACAAGGTTGCGGCGGGACTTGAACATTACATGTTCGGTATAGGTTGTCGCTACTTTTTTCCTTGCGTCAAAAAGATAGCTGGCAACCTCTTCAAGTCCGTGCGACGGATTTGTATGCACAAATCCTGCATCACTC
>JAYSSH010000091.1:0-2845 GCA_043720635.1 Candidatus Kaiserbacteria bacterium | reverse complement strand
TTACAAGTTGTTCGCAGGACTATCTGCAAGACTTGTGTTCGGCCCTTCAGAGTGTTGGTATTAGAGGGGGTGGAATATTTGTACCAAAAAGTGCAAATTGTGCTCGCCTAACATTCTCGAGTAATGATGCTTTGAAAATCTACAATATCATGTATAATGCTCCACATACTCTTTTCTTAAAACGAAAAAAAGTCGTTTTTGATAAGTTTATACATAACTGCGGTCGTAGCTCAACTGGTTAGAGCACTCGCCTGTAGACGTGCAGCTTTTCTTTCGAAAGTTAGGATTGAAACTCTCCTGGATATCGGTGAAGGCTAAGTCGTTTGAAACAGCACCCAATAAGTGTTGCTAGATATGCGAATACCGAGGGAACCCCATATATAAAAACAAATAGTATGGGGGCGCCGTAGAGACTAGATACAGGGGTACCTAAAAGTCGTAAGACAAATGGTAAAGATATAGTCCACCCCTCTATGAAAATAGGGGACAATGTGCACGCGAGAGGTTGCCGGTTCAAGTCCGGTCGACCGCGCAGTTAGATAAAACAAAAACCTTAGTCTGAAAAGACTAAGGTTTTTGTTTTAGCAAGCAAACTGCTTTGCTTGCGGATCTAACTGCGAGTCGGAAACATGTCACTTTGTGACAGTTGAGACGGGGTAGCAAGTACTTGCTAGAATTGGAGCCGAAGGCGAACAATTATAGTTAGTAACTTGTGACCAGTTAGCAAGCAAACTGCTTTGCTTGCGGATCTAACTGCGAACCGCAGCGAGGTTTCTTTTCTTCTAAGAAAAGAAACAGCGAGGTGTGGTCGCGAACACTTAGTAGAATCTGCACGTAGTGCATGATTATACTTAGTGATTCATGACCATGGAATAAATATGTAAATAACATTTTGTGACCGAGTCCCATCGCTCGAATCGCTCCCATCTTCAAACTTCCACCCCCATCTGCTACACTAGACCCATGCAACCTCTCACCATCTACTGGTCCCGACGAGATTTCCGACTGGCTGACAACCCCGCCTTACTAGCTGCTTCAGCGCACGCTATTTCTACTAAAACTTCCTTTCTCCCACTCTTTATTTTAGAAGACTATATGACAGCCGGAGACCCAATTTTTCAATTTGGGTATCCATCACGGTGGTTTCATTCAAAAGCTCTCCCACAATTTGCGTCACAGTTTGAACAGTTTGCAATTGTGACGGGGAAGGGCGCCCAGTATTTAATTGATCTTAATAAAAAATTTAAGCTAACAGTTTTTGTTAATGATGACGTCTATATTGATTTTTACAAACAAATTTCTAAATTACAGAACGCTGGTGTTACCGTAACGGTCTGCGAAGATGCACTTTCAGTGCCAAAAGAAACTCGTACTGGTGAAGGTAATTTGTATAGTGTGTTCACTCCGTTTAAGAAAAATGTCTGGGCCCGGTTTATTACTCACAAGCCACAAGGAACTTTTAAGGCAGCAAGCGAGCTACAGTACCTCAAAGAAATTGAAATCAAAAAATTGCCACGAATATTGCCAAATACCGCTGAAGCCATTTTTGATACTTTTAGTAAAAAGCGTCAACTAAATATTGGAGGAACGACACTTGATTTAAGTGAGTTAATTTCTGAGCAAAAAATTAGTGGTTGGTATACCAGTGAAGTAGAAGCGCTCAAGCGTTTCTCCGATTATCTAAAATCAGGAGACCTAGATGCCTATAAGAAAAATCGAGACTCGCTTGAGCTTGATGCAGAGAACAGTGATGAAGAACGAATAGCGTATACGGGCAAAACATCAAAGATGAGTCTCGCCCTTGCTTGGGGTTTGGTTTCGTCGCGCACCCTGATGTACATGATGCAAAAGCATTTTGATGAAACTTTTGACAATCCTTTTTCTATGAGAGTTAGTGAAGGAGCGCTTACGTATATTTCAGAACTCATCTGGCGAGAATTTTACCGCTACCAACTCTTCCATCGGCCTGATTTGATGGATACGGAATTTCAGAAGAAATTCCAAGGGACCATTGCGTGGGTTGATAAAAAAATTGCACACGAACGGTTCATTGCTTGGATTAAAGGGGAGACGGGCTACCCCATAGTTGATGCGGCAATGAAACAAGTAGCAGAGACTGGTTGGATGCATAATCGTTCGCGTATGATTGTCGCCAGTATTTTAACTAAAAACTTTGGCGTCGATTGGCGCTGGGGGATGGAATATTTTCGGGCGATCCTTATCGATCTTGATGAAGCTTCAAACAGCGGTGGGTGGCAGTGGGGAGCCTCAGTGGGAGCTGATCCAAAACCAATTCGGATATTTAATGCTGAACTGCAAGCAAAAAATTATGATGCTTCAGGGGCATATCAAAATCATTGGCTCAACTCTGATACCGATTTTTCCTTGAATGCAACACCGGTGCCAATTATTGAACATAAACTCGCACGCGAACAGGCACTTAAGCGGTATGGACTGGGCGGTGAGGGGGCGCGCGATTACTAAAAAAATAGTAGGATACAAGTATGCAACAGGATAAATCTAACGAACTACAAAAACTTCTTCGTCTCAGCGGAATTTTCTTAGTATTTGGTTTGATGGTGAGCGGATTGTGGTTAGCTATGAATCCATTTTCCAACACTGAAACTATTTCTACGGTAGTGCCTGGTAACGGCTGTCTACCTATCGAAAGTAATTTGAGTGATAAGACTGTGGTGTTGCGCGTGGATGATATTCAAGCCTACACCTGGCGTGAGACGAGTATGAAGATGGTGAATGATGCAGCATCAAAAAATATTCCCCTCACGCTTGGAGTGATTCCTACTGGATTAAATGATGATGTTGAACTAGTTGCCTACTTAAAAAA
>JAYSSH010000090.1:0-7331 GCA_043720635.1 Candidatus Kaiserbacteria bacterium | reverse complement strand
TGCTCGTCATTGATGAGGCCTGGTGGATGATGAAATCTGAAGATACGGCCTCGTTCCTCTTTAGTCTCGCTAAACGAGGTCGAAAATACTTTTTAGGTATTGCTACTATTACCCAAGACGTGGACGATTTCTTGCGCTCACCGTATGGAGTACCGATGATCACGAACTCGTCGCTACAATTTTTAATGAAACAATCACCAACCGCGATTGATAACATCCAACGGACCTTTAACCTGACTGATGAAGAAAAGTTTCTCTTACTTGAATCAGATGTGGGGGAGGGGCTATTCTTCGTGGGCTTAAAACACGTGGCGATTAAAGTAATTGCTTCCTACACCGAAGACCAAATCATTACCTCTGATCCGTCCCAAATTCTCCAGATTAAAAACGCCCGTAAGGAATTAAACGATAGCCAGCTATAGTATACTAGGAGGTATATATGGCAACCTTTAGCCCACCCCTACGTGATAATGCCTCCCAATACAGAGACATTTACAATAATCCTGAACAGCGTTTTACTAACACGTCTGAAAATGATTCAGCTATTCAAAATCCACGATTAGATAACGGGAGTCGTCCAAGAACTCTAAGTACCCGCCCAACAGAAGACGGGAGGCGGAAAAGGACTAGCCAAAGGAGATATCAAGGTCGCCAGGAATCTACTGGCTTTGTTGATGCCGTTAGTCGACGAGACCAAATTATTGACCAAAGATATTTAACTGATTCCCGTCAACAAAATTTTCAACCCGCTAACACTAATACGGCTCCAGCGCAAAAGAAAAAAATTCACACGAGCTTAGTAGCTCGGGCTCGTGGAATAACATTTGGTATCACTACCATGACATGGTTAGTACCAATTTACTTTTTTTGGCAACTACCTATTGCTATTGTTGGATCAGTAATGCTTGGACTGTCACTTCAAGTGGAGACTTCTTATTTACTTACCGCCGTTGATACTGCTGCTCGAGTAGTTGGTAGTTTGTTTGGATATGAATATGTTGATTTAACTGCAATTGGTATGTTAGCAGTAGTTTCTGCGGCAGGGTTTGGGGTGTTGAGCGCTTGTGTAGCAGGCTTTACCGCCTTACTGTGGGGATTACACCCACTTTCAGGAAATTCGGCTGGAACAAAAACAGCAACCTTTATTGCTGGGGTGGTAGGAGCTTGTATCCCTTTTGCCAATATGTTTCCATGGATTATTTTTTGGGTATTAGTTATGATGCGCCATCCAAAATAAGTGAACTTCCTGGTCATTTTAACTAAAAGCTTTGCTACAATACATACATGCGCTTCTTTAGTTTACTTTTACTTTTATTGCTTGCCTTACCTTTATCTAACTCCCTAGCTCAGGTAGGGGGTAGTATTTCTGATATCATGGGTGAAAATGTAACAATCGTCCTTGATCCTCAATATCCTAATCCTGGAGACCAAGTAACTGCCACAATTGATGATTACGCTCTTAATGGATCTGGCGCAACTATTACTTGGTTTTTTGATGGACTAAGTGCTCCATCAGTCAGCAATAGTCGGACCATTACATTTACAGCACCGCCAGTTGAAACTCCACTCACAATAGTTGCCCGCCTCACATTTAGAGATGGGAAGAAATTAGAAGCAAAACGTATACTTACACCGTTATATCTTGATCTGATAATAGAACCCCAAACATATACGCCTTTGTTTTATAATGGGCGTGCCCTGCCGACAAAAGGGAGTGTTGTGAACATAAATGCGTTACTTCAAAACAAGAGAGGCCCAGTGAACAGCGCTGATTATAGCTATTCCTGGACGTTAAATAATAAATCAGTGTATGGCGGAGCCAGACCAGGAGGAAACTGGGCACAAATAACTGTGCCTCATGGTCAAAATAGTGTTATTACGATTGCAGTACAAGACAAAAATAATAACACGGTAGCCAGAAAATTAGTTGCAATTCCTACGAGTGAGCTTGATGTTCAATTTTACGAAATAAATAGTCTCTTAGGATTAGGGCAAAAGGCTATTACGAGTGAATTTTTTATGACCGGCAACAGTGCGTCTATAAAAGCTATACCTTATTACTTAGACACAAGAGCAATAAACGATAACCTATTCACAAAGTGGAGTATCAATAACAGAACTGTTACCACAATTAACTCAGACCCCTTTGAAATTAACCTTGAACGAGGTTTGACCGGAAGTGCTGTAGTTAGTTTTAAAATGCGAAACCTTTCAGAATTATTACAAAGTGATGAAAGTTCATTTCAAATAAAATTATAGTATGAACAAAACATATCTTATTATTGGGGGTGTACTACTGGTAACTATATTAGTATTTGTATGGATATATTTACTTATTTATGGCACACCTAAACCAGTCGAGAATTTTTTTACTGATTTTAGCTTTGCAGAAAATTCTGATAATGAGTTACTACCTCCGTTACTACCCGAAGTTACCGATGAACAAATTGATGTTACTGATACCGCTAAACTTCGCCAACTTACCACCAGAGCGGTAATTGGTTTCGGTGAAAAAATTAGCAATAACCAGGACGAGCGTTTTGTATTATATGCCGAAGCAGGTACCGGACATATATTTTCTATCAATTTAATAACTGGTACCGAAACACGGCTTTCTAATATAACTATACCTAACGCCCAAAAGGCACGTTTTAGCCCTGACGGAACAGTTGCAGCGATACGCTCGGGCTACGGTTCTCAAAATTCTATTGAGCTTGTTACGCTATCGGGAGAAAACAATAGCACAAAAGAAACGTTAACTCCGCAAATGGTCGATTTTACTTTTAGTACTGAAAATAAATTGTTTTATACTGAATATAACTCCTCTGGATTATTAGGGAGAGAACTAAATCCAACCACCAAATTAAGTCGCACGCTTTTTTCCATACCTTTTCAAAATGCTATTGTTGTCTGGAGCATGAGTTCCTCTACTCCACATTTTGTCTATCCTAAACCCTCAGCAAAATTAAGTGGCTTTTTATATAAAATATCTAATGGAACACTCCTGCGGGAACAAGCAGCGGGTAATGGTCTAGTTGCTCTTGCTCATAATAATTATTTTATTCACACTGTTACCACCTCACGTGGTCCTGTCAGTTTTGTTACAAACCGCACAACTGGTATGAGCAATTCATTACCTATAATTGTTGAACCGAGCAAATGTACTTTTAGTACCTTAAATAGTGAAACCGTTTATTGTGGGTATGAAGAAACTACCTTGAATTATGAATTTCCCGACAACTGGTATAAAGGGCAAATCTCATTTGCTGACAGCCTTTGGGAAATTAATGTTAGAAAAGGTTTAGCTGTTAAATTAATTGACACTAAAAGTGAAACAGGCCGAGAACTAGACAGTATTGGAATGGATATTAGCACCCAAAACAAAGTGTTATACTTTATCAATAAAAATGATAATACCCTCTGGATGTATGAAATATAATTTATTCTTTAGTTTTGTACTATTATGTACCTTAATTCCATTATTTACGTATGCACAGGAGTTTGTGGGACTGGTTGGAATTCCAGGTTTAGAAAACCCCACCGCTGATGGAGGCTTAAACGTATATATAAATGCCTTATATCGGCTTTCAATCAGTATTGCGGCGCTGCTTGCAGTAATTAAAATTGTCGCAGCGGGAGCAAAATATATGCTTTCGGATATCATTACTCATAAAGAGGATGCTAAAAAAGATATCCAAGGAGCATTGATTGGTTTACTGATTGTTATCGGAGCTATTGTTATTTTAAATACCGTTAATAGTGATTTAACAAAACTTAATTTAAACATTGCAACCACCACCATACAACAAGGACCCACTATTGATCAATTCATTGCTCTACAACAAAGAAATATTGAAGCTATTGAAGCACGTGCACTTGCAGACCAGGCAAGAACAGCGGTAATAAATTGCCCTATGTATACTTTTATAGAAGGGGGCGATAGGACTAGATGTCGACAAGAGTGCAATGGGATGCGAGGTAATTTTAATGCACATTGGTTAAGAGATACCTGTACAGTCTCAGAAGCTGACGCGGTTTCTTGTATTCCAACTTCAGATTCAATGTGTTGTGAAGGTACACATGGGGGGGAATGGGATGAAGAAACTCGGAGTTGTTCAGGTGTAACTGAAGCTAGAGCGTCGAGTAAATTGGCGTGCGGGCGGGAAGGGAGAGTGTGGGATGAAGCACGTAATTATTGCAGAACTGCTTCTTGCAACGTGAATACAGATACTAATTGCTGTACTTCAAGGGGTGGAGTAATACAGGGCGGAATTTGTACCATTACTACTGACCAAGGTAATGTTAATCAGGACCGGCAATTATGCCAAGCTCAAGGTAATATTTACACAGAACCAAACGGCCCATGTACACCAAGAACAGGAAGAGTGGTGGTGCCTGGAACAGCCTTTCCAGTTCCTCCATTTGCTTCTAATTACAATCCAAACATTCCAAGTGATTTGAATCAAATTAATACAGCTTGCCAAGGAGGCGGTCCTGGTTATGAATATTCACGTGAATTAAACCAATGTGTAATATATCAGTAATTTTTAGTAAAAATTTACGATATTCGAAATGATTAACATTCAAACAATTAACTTACTTTAAAAAGTTTAAAAGAAAAATTTATCTAACTAAATATAAGCAATCCCAATGATTACAGGTTCCAGGAGTTTACCCTAGGGAATGGGGCAAACTCGGAACAAAATTCGCAATATGCCCTTTGGGCATTTGCTCATTTTACCGGTGCTTTCTGACGTAGAATTCTTGGGCGATTTGGACTAGGTTACTGACTACAAAATAGAGAGCGATAGTAGCAGAGAAGCTATAGGCGATGAAGATAATAAAAACGGGCATGACGTATTTCATCTGAAACTGCATGTTGCGCGCAAAATCATCTTTAAGATTTGGTTTGGCGTCAGGCGCCTTTTCTACCTTTGGTAATGAAGGCATTGAGAGCCGGGTACTGAAGAATTGAGTTACACCAGCAAGTACAGCGAGGAGGAGACTTTTTTCAGCAATATTAAATTGTCCCCAAAACTCCATTGAAACCAAAGAAGGGTTAGGAATAAATGAATATAGAATATCGGTATTAATACCAGGGAGGGGAATACCGCCACCTGAAGACACGGCAAAATAAATCGCAATCACAAACGGAATCTGAATAAAAAGAAGCAGGATACTGGCAAACGGATTCATACCAGCTTCTTTATATAATTCCATCATGGCTTTAGCTTGCTCTTCGCGTTTATCTTTATACTTTTCTTTAAGTTCTTTGAGCTTTGGTTCCAGCTCCTTCATGATCTTTTGCGTCTTTACCGCTTTGATGGAAAGGGGAAGTAAACAAAACTTTACTAAAATAACAATCGCAATAATCGCCAAGCCCACATCACCACGCG
Source organism: Candidatus Kaiserbacteria bacterium (assembly GCA_043720635.1). Lineage (GTDB taxonomy): Bacteria > Patescibacteriota > Minisyncoccia > Phycocordibacterales > UBA918 > OLB19. The sequence continues at coordinate 1,935 of JAYSSH010000090.1, read as the reverse complement.
GCATAACATCAATAAAAAACACCAGACCGTTGTAGACCGGGTCAAAAAACATCGTGTGCCAAATATAACTAAACATAATGTCGCTATTCTACCTTGCTTTTAAAGTACTGGCGAGAAGGGAGGTGATAGCGGGCACAATCTGCGATTGCTGGAGATTTTTTGCACTGGGTTTGGCAATAATTACATACACACCGGTTGTATCCTCTAACAAAAGCCTGGCAGCACCGTAGACCCGTCGACGTAACGTATTACGATCAACGGCCCCTTTAAAGACTTTTTTACCAACCACCACCGCTACTGCCCGGACCGGAGCAGGGGAGTAGACCACTGTGAAGTCATCACTATGAAATCTCCGGCCAATTTTAAAGTATTCTGTAAAAGTAGTGCGATTAAGGCGTTCGGATTTTTTGAACATATTTTCTTAAGTATAACAAAAGCGCCACATTCGTGGCGCTTTTTAATTTAGACTATCTTGCTTTTGAAGGCTTGACGGTTAACCTGGCGCGTCCAACACGACGACGAGCACGGATAATCTTGGCACCGGCAGTAGTTGCCATGCGCACTAAGAAGCCGTGGGTAGTGGCTCGTTTTTGTTTACTTGGTTGATAGGTTCGTTTACTCATATAAAATGTAATTAGTGGTAGAACTATACATGATATTTTAAAGTTCGCAACCTATTATGATTGGTTTAGTATCCGTATAATGAGAGTAGTCCAAAAGGGAAGTGATGGGTTGTGGAAAAGTTTTAAAATAAAGTCATTTCAATGCATTTTATTTTAAGAATGCATTGAGAAAATACTGACTTGATTCCATATAAAAGTTATCCCCAAGTTATCCCCAGTTGCGGATTTTGTATCGATGGTGAGGGGTACATTTTAGTCACTTTATCATCAAAGTATTTACAGTTTTTTTTCACCCAGTATAATTCACACAGCTTTAGAAAATATCATCACTATGCCTCCGGTAACACATCAACATCAAAGCAATAGCATTGTTCGCACAGAGCAAATTGATGTTAAAAGTTTGTGGGATAATGCCTTGGTAAAAATTGAATTATCAATTACGCCGGCTAACTTCAAAACATGGTTTCGCGATACTCACATTGTAACGCTTGAGGACGGTACGCTCACTATTGGAGTGCCTAGTGTCTTTGTACGTGATTGGTTAGCTGATAAATTTCAGTCAATGATTTTAAAAACTCTCCGTGAAATTACTCCCTATGTACGCAGTATTGAATACGCCGTTTTACAACGAAGTGACCGTAGAGGGGAGACCAGTAAAACCCAAACTATTAATGCCGCGTTACCACTTGAAGACTACTACATCAATAAAAGTGATAACTTAAATCCTAAATATTCTTTTGAGAACTTTGTGGTTGGTCCGTACAATGCATTAGCTCACGCAGCTGCTAAAACCGTAAGTGAAAAACCAGGAATTGCCTACAATCCTTTATTTATCTATGGAAAAACTGGACATGGTAAAACTCACTTAATTCAGGCGGTTGGTAATCAGGTTAAAAAAACTGGTAAAAAAGTGTTTTACGTAACGAGTGAGCGCTTTGCAGTTGATTATTTTAACTCCTTGCAAAGTGGCACTGCTAACAACTTTAAGGATAAATACCGTCAATACGATGTACTCATCATGGACGATGTACAATTTTTAGCCACTAAAGAAAAGACTCAGGAAGAACTTTTCCATCTATTTAATGCCCTACACGATACCAATAAACAAATTGTTTTTTCTAGCGACATGCATCCAGCCTTACTCGCAGGTATGGAAGACCGATTGCGCTCACGCTTTGGACAGGGAATGATTGTTGATATTCCTGCTCCTGACACTGAATCACGGGCTGCAATCTTGCGCGCCAAAGCGGCACAAAATAGTATCTCACTCGCTGATGATGTTGTTGAACATCTAGCCCAAACTATTGAAGGC
>JAYSSH010000089.1:0-2910 GCA_043720635.1 Candidatus Kaiserbacteria bacterium | reverse complement strand
TAAAAAAATAGTTTACTGAGCGCGGGAAATAGTACAGTACCGCACATGCTCGTAGACGCAGATCTAATAGTTGAGTTGGTTTAAAAAATATTTTCAATATTCTCTATTCTATATTCTCTATTTTCTCTGTCTACGAGCATGTGCGGTACTGTACTATTTCCCGCGCTCAGTAAACTATTTTTTTACCTAAGAATAAGACAAAAGAAACTTCAATTGGACGCCCGGTATAACCGAAACGAAAATTGACATCATGATTTTTTACCTCGCGGATACCAAATCACAACATGACTTTTGTCTTCTATAATTTTATTTGTGATGCATACCATAATCAATGAACTATTGAATTTCTTCCAGCGATTTTTGTCTATGAAAGACAAAATCGGGAAGTAAATTCACAATATGCTTTTCAAGCATTTGTTCATTTAATAATAATATACTCGTACGCCATTTTTAAAGCGTACGTCTATTTAGTTTTCAAGAATACAAACGTTCTCGTTTGCTGGATTTACGTAGCGTTTAAGCCATGCAATGAGCGGGTTTTTAGGCCCGCTTTTACCTCCATCAATGAACGTGGGAGCATTATACAGACTCTATAAAATAATGCAAGCAGTTTCTGTCAGTAAAGGGTTGTTCTTGAAGGCTACAATGGAAATACGCACCTTACAACAGTAAAAATTAACGTCAGTCAGCACTCTTTTAACCAAAGTGTCCTTATTTTTCGTAATTAATGATTGAAATCACTATATAATCTTGGGTAATTATATAAAAATAAAACCGATACCCTTTATCAATCTTACCCTGCCATAAATCATCGGTGCCTTTATATTTTTTAATATCAAGTGAGGGGTGACGTATATTAGCCACTAAATATTCAAATTGTTTGTCAGCTATTTTTCGCAAAGGCTATGATAATAGCTTGATACTGTTTAACGGCCTTATCCGCGAGCCTAATTTCCATGCTAATTTTTATACTGGGCTAACTTCTCATGAAATTCCTTGATGGTAGAGAACTCAATATAGCGACCATGTTTTATATCTTCTTTACTTTGCTTAATTGCAGATGCAAGCTCAATATCAAGCGCCGACATTTTTTTATCGGTCTCAAGAACAATATTCCCCTTAGAAGTAGTAACACGTAATACTGTTCCTTCAATTAATCCAAGACTATCCCTTAGTTTCTTAGGCAACGTGACCAGTCCCCTTTGTTTGATAGTAATAGTATTCATAAATTCAGTATATCTGATTTTCAGTATTCACCCAATATTACGTACGTAGTAACTAAATAAATAACAAAAAAGCCCATGCGAATGCATAAGCTTTGGACATCTAATTTTTAAAGTCCTTTAAGAAAGAACATATGAGCGGTATTGATAAATAACTGACTGAATCCAGTATCTACCCTCGTGTGCTCAATAAAGCGGTGCCGAAATATAAGTAACCAATGCATCAACGAGAAATCGATGTTCCTCGTGCGTATAGGTACTATGATTGCGTAAACGATCCATCAAAGTGAAACGTTACCGATTTTGCAAGCGCGGATTAACTAGTCAACTCGTTACCAATATTTGTGAGGGCGCAACAGCGTGCTTAGACGTTGCGCCCCTCTTCCATTTTAAGCCGCCTCTTCTGAGGTTCTCCCCGAATACCTCACGGTTACCTTTCGGCGATAATCTTTCTCCTTCAACCCAATTCTACTTTTTGGATTTATACCACTTACTTCACGACCCAACAACCCGCGATGAAGACGTTTTGCCAGTTCATTGGCATCAAAACTCAGGCCATGCCTTTGCTCATCAACTCCATACAAATACAACACATCAGACTCAGGACCATCGACACCCTTAAATATGCCCCGTACTACTCGTACTACCACCGGAGGTTTACTGTCTTTTACAGGCAGATCAAGATGCTGTCCGATATCCAGATTAACGAGATCATCCTGGTCAGGATAATTTTCAACCCGCTTATTATCCGACGTTAACTGGAACAAATATTTAGACTCGTTCTGCAACTCCACTACTGAATCTTCGATGCGGTCCAACCTGACCAAAACACCTTCAGCATTGTCTATCGCCTCTTCGAGACGATTTAACCTCACACCTACTCGAGTATCTAGATCATTAACCTGCGTGTGCAAAGTTTCATACTGATCCACATCTCTCGTAGAACTTAGGTTACTTGGTTCAAAAATAGATGTATCCCTAGTGATAACTGCATCTGTTACCAGGGAATTTTTGCGGCTCTTTAGCAACCACGCCACCGCCCCAATCAACAAAACAACAATGAGAATCCACCAGTACTTTGACCAAAGTTCTTTCATCTGAGCCCAAAACCATGAAGTTTCGGTCGTCATAATCGGAGTGCTCACATTTTGGTTCTCAAGCGAAACTACCCGGTTCTCTAAACTAGTTACATCACTCTGGTTGGCTTTGGTGCCAATTTCTCCTTCCACCCGAGTTAGCCTATCCTGCAAGCCCGAGAGTCTATCGTCCAACTCTGCTTTTTGAGCATTAAGCTCAGCTTGTGACAGAGATGGAAGATTTTTTACCACTGTTTCTAGGGTTGAAAGTGTCCCTAAAAGACTGGCGGTAGAGGAATCAACGCCTACGAGGCGATCTTCCAGGGCATTAATTCGTTCCCGAAGCGATTGTGCGCTTTCAGGTTCAAGCGTGCGTATCTGCTGTTGCAACAGATCAACATCACCCCGAATGGAGGACCACTCCACATATGATAGTGGCGTCGAGCGACCGCTCCCTTGCGGAAGGTAAAATCCTATCCCCGTGGCTTTGCTCATGAAGCGCGAGACCGACATTGTCGGTCCGAGACCGTTCCAGGCCAGGAACATCTTCTTGTATGATACCCAATCCTGATTGCTTTCGGGAACCCGAGATAGTGCGCCCGATTTTTGCG
>JAYSSH010000088.1:0-2934 GCA_043720635.1 Candidatus Kaiserbacteria bacterium | reverse complement strand
AATATTTCTCACCGTACAAAAAGTACGGCTCGAATTATTATACTTGTACGCCTAGAGAGCTATCGATTTTTGAAAACCTCAGACCCCTAATGTTGAGTGTTAAATTATTTAAATACAATCACACGATTCTTGTTAATGTCAATATCTCGAGATATGCATCAAAATAACGGCTCAACTGAGCCGTTATTTTAATGTTAAAAAATAGTTTAGCTCACTGTCTTTTATAAAGGACATTTTATTATGAGTTATTAACACCTATCCCCATCAATGTCCTTTACACTAATCTCTATAGGACATACTATAGTAGTAGGCCCAGAGAGGGCGAGCAGGAATCTCCAGAGTTCTGAACTAAAGAAAATCTTAAGTTCAAAACCCTGGAGGTTCCCCTTAAAGAGCACATTAATAATTAAGAGTATTACCTCCAAAAAACTCTAAAGCACATAGAACCCACCCGTGTGAAATCTTCTTACAAGATTAACTAATGTCAAACGTAAAGGACATCGGTAGATATTTGCAAGCAAAATTGACTTCACACATAAGTAGTAATCAACAAAAATAATATGTTGAAACTCTAGAATAGAATGAGGGACGGAAGGTAGAACGAATTGAGCAATAAACTTGGTTAGCCGATTGATTTGGCGCCACATAGAGACTCAAGTCTCTCACATAAGTAACGCTCAGAAAATAAAGGCCTGAGGGCATCGTAAGCAGATTATCTAACAATCAGCTCCCGATTCTCTCAGGCCTTTTTATTTTGTCCAAATAGTACAGTCTTCATAATTAAGCTAGACTAAAAATTACCAAAAGTTAATACTTTTGGTAATTTTTGTATAGAGTGATCCTTACCCTACATTGTGTTCCTGCGCGATTTTTCGTAGGGCCGCAGCCTCTTCCTCAGTTTGTTTCTTCTTGCCCGCTTCAGCTAAGGTTACTAATTCTGAATCTGATAGCGAATCTAGCTCCAAAACCCTTGATTCTAGGTATTCTTTTGTGTTTTTCCCCGGCTCTACCAACACCTCTTCCATAAGGGTATTCAGTATGTATCCCAACTTTTTCCCCGGCTTTTCCCCGGTTAAGGCCATGATCTTCTCGCCATTGATATTGAGCATTTTTACTGAAATGGGGTCTCGCAAGGCTTGGTCTACCATGGCTTTATACTTTCGGAATCTAAAAGGCTGCTCTTTTGGTCTGCCGGTGCCAATTCGGTCACAGACTCGTAAATTTAAGAGGTTTTCAATATTTTCTTCACCGATACGGACAATTGTCCTTCGTACTGCTGCCAGTGTTATTTCATCGGGATCACTAAAAAACATATGCCAACGCACGAGTTTTTCTACTTCCTCAATGGTTTCGCGGGGCATTTTGAGACGTTGCAGTATCTTTCTAGTCATTCGTGCCCCTACTACCTCATGTCCAAAGAACGTATAGTGTTTGTTTTTACCACCCGTACCGCGTGTAGCTGGTTTACCAATGTCGTGCAAAAGTGCAGCGAGGCGCAAATGTGTACTGTACTCCTTATCCGCTGCCGCTTGCAGAGTTCGTAAACAATGTTCGTACACATCATAGGCATGTATTCCTCCCTGTTCGCAACCTATGGCGGGGATTAGTTCCGGTAAGATATAGGGTAAAAGATTAAGCTTTTCTAGCAACGCGATTCCTTGCATCGGTGCATTTGAATTGATTAATTTTATAAATTCACTACTTACTCGCTCTATGGCAATTTTCTCAAGAAGTGCCGATTTAGCTATAATTCCAGCCATAGTCTCGCTCTCGATCATAAAGTTAAGCTCGGCCGCCAGACGCACTGCCCTCATTAACCGCAACGCATCCTCGCCAAATCGTTCTTCTGGGTTGCCGACGGTTTTAATCCGTTTTTTGCGTATATCCTCTACCCCTTCATATAAATCAACTGTCTCGCTAGTCTTTAAGCGATAAGCAAGGGCATTTATTGTAAAATCTCGTCTTGCTAAGTCTTCAGCCAAGCTCACTCCAAATGCAACGCTATCAGGACGGCGAGCGTCACTATATGCTCCTTCACTACGATACGGAGTTACTTCTACAACTTTAAGCGTTGCATCTTCCGTTTCTTCGTTTTTTACCCCGACCGTCCCATAGTCATTGTTACAAAAACTCTCAGGAAACAACGCCATTATTTGGTCAGGATGGGCATTTGTTGTAATATCCCAATCCTTTGGCACTCGCCCAGTCACTAGATCCCGCACGCACCCTCCTACTAAATACGCTTCATACCCAGCTTCCTCAAGAGTTTCAGAAATGATTCGGACTTCAAGCGGAATAGATGCGTGGTTAATCATTAATTAGAATTGTATTGGTAAAGAGGAGGTTTGTACACAGAGTTATGGGTACATCCGAACCCTCATGGTATGATACTGGAATGAAAGCACTTGTTACATTACGAAAACAGGCTGAATTGCTACGAAAACAAGGCTTGACGTATCAAGAAATTTTGAGACAAGTGCCCGTTTCAAAGAGTTCTTTATCGGAATGGTTGGCTGACTTCCCTTTAACTAATTCCGAAAAACATCTTCTAAAAAAGCGCAAGGATTCTAACATTTCACTGGGAAGAATTCGTGCAGCGACTTCAAACCGACAAAATAAAATTGATAAGGACAAGCTTTTATACAGTGAAGCTAAACTAGAGTTTGAAAAATTTAAAGCCGACACCCTTTTTCATATGGGTATTGCCTTATATTGGGCCGAAGGTGCCAAACGAAACGAAATGTTTCTTTTTGTTAATTCAGATGACCAGATGATTTTGATGATGCTTCTCTGGTTGGAAAAATTTACAGAATATTCTAGAGCAGATATGGGATACCGGTTGTATATCCATCAACCATTTGCACGAGATAATTGGGAGTTATGGTGGCAAAAGCGTTTACAATCATCAAGTGATCAATTTAAGAAAACGGTTCT
>JAYSSH010000087.1:0-7662 GCA_043720635.1 Candidatus Kaiserbacteria bacterium | reverse complement strand
ACGGGCGTAGGTGGCACCGGCACAACTTCAGGCGTTATGATTTGCGGGGTGACCTCTGGTGTTACGGGGGCAACTGCTTTTTTTGGTACAGCTGTAGACGTAATAAATACCGGCGCCAATCTTCCACTACCAAAACCTGATGCTGGCGCCGCAGACGCTGCTGTAGCTGCTACAGCTTTCGCTGCTTCTGGTGCTACTACCGCTGGAGTCACGTTAAAATCTAGAAGCGCCTGCTCTAGCTTTTGTTTTAATGAAACATCTTTACTGCCGGTATTGTAGAGAAATACTAAATCTTTAAGGATATTTTTATGCGCTTGATCAATCGGAGCCACACGTATCGCACGCAGTAAAAAAAGTATTCCCGCTTGAGAATCAAAATCAAATGTTTCAGGAACATTTGCCTGCAAAGAACGTACATCTGCTGTCATGGTTACCCTATCATACCATTGATGACAGTCAGTCATAAACAATGACACGCAATGACCTGTGTATTACTAAATTAGTAAAACTTATTTCGGAGGTTCACCTAATAATAAAATTTCTTCTGAAAATATTTTTCCAAAATCTGGATACAGTAATAAAAGTTCAGACATCATATTTGGATGAGTAGCGTGTGAAGCAACCCACTGTTCTAAAGAACTTTGTTCCCACTCCGTCAAACTTGCAAGATATCGTAACAAGGTGTTTTGCAATACTTCATTACCCACTTTTGTATACAGCCTTTCTTTCTCGTGTGGTGAAAGATTCTCAATCGCAAGGACTTGTTCAATTTCTTGCATCATAGTTGATGTAATATGCATACCAAAAATTATTGTAAATAACCGGCGTTAATTGCTTCCAAGAGAAACTCTTCATTAAGAATTTTAAGGTTTATTTTCAAACCAGTTTTTAAATCATTTACGGTTTCTCCAAAACCTCCAATTTTTTTACGCATTTCGCTATCAGCATTTAAGCGATCACGCATTCGATCAATCAAATGTTGTTTAAAATAGGGGTTAATTTGTTTCATAACAGGCAGAGTGCCCGCTAATGATTCACCTTCACTAATATCCCAAAAAGTATCACCGTACACTACAATGTGAAAATCTTTTTCTGTATACAACGCACCCTGTTCAGATTGACTGGGTGTATTAAAACTAATTCCCGGATCAAGCGGTACACTATCGGCAGCACCGTAAATTTTTAATTCCGGGGCTGCTTGCGTGGGCACTATAGAATACTTTGTAACGGGTAAAATGACGCCAGGAACAACTTCTACCGGCGCTGCCGATTGTACAGGCACTATTTCCGAAATTACCGGTGGCACATCAGAAATCTTTGCTTCAACAGTGGAAATGCTCGTAACTTTTAAAAATTCTTCAATGGCTGTTCGATCAAAGGTGACCTGATTGGGAACAACAGTGGCACTCATACCCATTAAATTATGAAGTGCAGGGGCACCAATTTCGTTTTGCGCCGGTTTATACTGCCCGGACCCAAATGCAACTGCGAGTAATGCGAGTGCACCCATACGAGCAGGTTTAATTAATGAACACAGGTTTAGAAGCCGAGTACGATTGACACTTGATTCAGTAAATTCTGTCTGCAGCTGTAACGAACGTTCTGTAAGTGGTGTAAGTATTGTTGCTATGTGCGGCGGATATACCTGCGAGGTTTCAAGGCGTCTGATTGATTCACTGTCTTCGCTTAAATTTTCAACGCTCAGGTGTAATTCCTGCAAAATTTCGTTAGTTGCCCTCAGAATATCTTTAACCGTATCTTTTTGGATGGCAAAATCTTTTGCGGATTCGTTTAATGTTAGCTCAGAGAGTGCCAACATACTTGCACCGCTTGGTAACACGCCGGCAGTAGTGAGACAATTTTTTATCGTTGTTAAATTACTTAAGGCGGTCTCTTTAATGACAGTTTTTTCAGGAGGAAGATTTTCCGTATTTGTCTCTAGGGATAATTCTAGGTTTTGAACGTGCTGTAACTGACGATTTTTAAAATTTTCAAACTCTTGCTCAGCTTTGACATATCCAATCGCTGCTTGTACACGGTTACGTAGACTTATAAAATACGATGACCTCTCCTGAATTGCTTTATCTCCTCCTTTCTCTACGGACGCACCTTCAATAAGGTCACCAATTCCCTTTTCAACCACGATTTTAAACTCATTATATAAAGGATGGTTGTTTGGAAGTGAGGTCAAAACCTTCACTCCTTCAACCCGTAGGCTTTCAAACTGTGCCCGATATGCCTCAGCGATTCGTGGCTTTTCTTCGCCTTGAGCTACCGTAATCATTTCTTCCAACCGATCTATGTTTGTAAAAAGATTTTTAGTACCATCAATGTAGTCTTGGATAAATTTTTTGACTGCTTCTTCGTCCATAGACACATCCGTTTTATTTAAATTATTGAATATTTCTGCCCGAGTCACCCCGAGCGATGAATCAGCACCCTGCATTCGAACAAATTGTGATTTTAATGTCGATAAAAATTGTAAGGCTACTTTTTCAGTTGGTGTGGGTGTATACACGTTGCTATACCGTGTGAGAGTTGTTTGTGCCTTTAACACTACTGCGTCATACCGATTACGCAACGCTGCGTGTATTTCAACATAAAATTTATCATACGCATCACTATCAAATGGCTGTTCGGTTAGTGCATTAAATTTGTTTTGAAACGCATCTGGCACTGTTTCCTTTTCCGGAGAATTATTTTGTATGCTTTCCTTAACAACCTGTACAGGAACTAGGGGTTGAATTGTATCCAGCATCCGATTCTCCTCCGTTAACACTAAGGGTTGTGCAAGGACTTTTGGGACGACATGTGGAGACTTACTTTTTTCTACTACTACTTGCTCCCAAATATTGTGTAAAATCCGATTAATATCACTAAGATATTGTTCTGGAGATTTATTAAAATCAAGGGTATCAATTGATTTTTTTAAAAAAGCATCAATTCCCTGACTATCATACCCCGCGTCTCCTAACGCGTTTACAATCCACGGAAACACATTTCGCATGAACGCTTCTTTATTAGGTATTTCGGAAACGGTAACTGGTGAATCAATAAATTTTTTTAAGCCGGTCAGTGATTCAGGAATTTCTGGAATACCGTTAGGAATCATCGGTACAATTTTTTTGTGCGGAATTTCGAGCGATTCTTCAGCTAATTTATCATACCGAGGATAGGCGGGGTCTACGAGATACGTTGTAGATTCTGCCGATGAATGGGTTTGGTTGAGTGACTGATTAAAAGCCTCAGGTGGAGAATTATGTTCTGCAGGTGTGGATGACGGCTGTCGTTCCATAAATATCTACATCATACCACTAAGTGGTGGCACAAGTAGCGGCTCTTTCACATACCGGGCTGTTATTTCCGCTTCCACCTCAAAGCGTGGGCGCCCATACCGTTTTGACGACAAAGCTTTTAAATGCGCTATTTTACTACTGTCGGCTGCAAACGGTGGCATCGTGGCGAAACTAAACGGTTTAGTAGGAGTGCCATTGGCGAGCATACGTATCATGGCGTTCCAATTTGGTACTTGCATTAGGTCGCTAGCAGAAAACACCGGCGCAAACTGACTTTCAAGAAACTGGGCGTCTTCAGACCCAATCCGAAACGACGCAATCGATCCTACGTTACCAAACACCGCGTCTTTAATATCTTGGTCCAATTGCGCAATAAATTGATGCGCCATGGTCAGACTTAATTTATATTTTCGAGCTTCGGACAAGATAGAGGCAATTGATGGTGTCGACACGTTTTGGAACTCATCAATATGCAAATAAAACGGCGGAAAATCCATAGCTTCGTTGTCCACGCGCGACAAGGCAGCCATAAGTAATTTGCCGACAATAATCATACCAATCAGGTTGGCATTAATTTCACCTAAGCGACCCTTTGAGAGATTAACCAACAGAATCTTTTTCTCATCCATAATTTCTCGAAAATTGAACGCTGACTTTTGCTGGCCAATAATTGGGCGCATGTAATCGTTGGCGGTAAACACGTCAAATTTTGACACAATATACGGCACAATATTTTCAAGAGACGCCTCCCCACCAGCTTTAGTTGCTATCTCACGCCAAAATTGCACAACCACCGGATTTTTGGCTTTTTCTAATTTCATCCGGCGATACTTAGCGTCAGCCATCACCCTGGAAATATCCATAAGTGTATTTCCCGAATCAGGATCTTCCATGACGAGCAACGTAGCGTTTCGGAAATACTGTTCAAACATTGGCCCCATTGACTCTGGATTCCCCCCATATAATTTTTGAAATATAGAAAACAATTCGTTCACTACAAAAGTTTTTTGCTCAGGCTTATTTTGATCATACTCCAACATATTGAGACCAATTGGCATATCGAGATTTGAGGGATCAAAATAAATTAAATCCTTTTCTCTCTCCGGGGGAATGGCTCCTAACACATCCACAATATCGGTCCCGTGCGGGTCAATCATACAAACACCATCCCCCCGCAAAATATCTTGAATGATGAGATTTTTCAAAAGCACGGACTTTCCAGTACCGGTTTGCCCAATCACATAAAAATGCCGCATCCGATCTTTCTCGGTCATAAATATTTTCTTTTCCAGGTTGCGGTGTTTGTTGATACCAAGCAAGGTTCCTTCGGTTGGTGTCTCCGTTGGAGCGGCGGCTGTTGTAGCGCCTGATTGTTTAAATTGCGGAGATGAGGTAATGCCGTTACCCGTAAAGTGCATGATAGTGGAGAGTTCAGTCAAGGACAGTGGAATAGTTGCTTTAGGGTTAAATTCTCGGAATGAAAAAGATTTCTCGCCCGCTCTTAAGGCGTTTCCTTTACGTTCATGAATTACAAATTGATTACTATCCACGGTGGCAAATTGATGCAAGGTCGCTTGTAATTCACCCATAATTTGGTGGGCTCGGTGTGGTACCGCCGCTGAAACAGCAATCCGGATATTGGTTTCAACGATCTGGCTCGTCATTTTTTTAGTGAATAATTCAACCGCTTCATTATCTACCTCTTTTGGTTGTTCATACTCCCCTTCTTTTTTAGGTTTAGAAAATATCAGTTCAGATACCGATGCTCCTAATTCTCCACTAAAGGTACTGCGCGCAATGGCTTCTTTTGGTTTTGTACCTTTTTGGACTTTCTTTAAAATATCTGCGTAGTTTTTTCGGTAATCTATTTTTGGATACCGAATAATAAATTGCATCGCTGCCCCCCCACCCTCGCGTTCGATTTTAGAAAAGGCATTTAAAATAACATTTAACGGATCAGTACTAAATTGATCATGAAGGCGAATCGGATATATCGGGTGTTTTTGTAAGGTAACGTCAGCGATTAAACTGGTTCCGTTGGGCACAAATATATTATAGTCGTGTTGTTGTTCAACAATCACGGCATGCGGAAAGAGTGACAATGTTTGTTTTTCAAACAAAGTTACAAAGGCACTTGGTACCGCGGTATAAAAAATAATGTCATCACTATTGTCTGCTACGGCAATTTCAAATACAAATGTATTGCGCGCATCTTTGTGGGCAATACTGCGCATCCCCGCAAATAATTGTTCCATCATCCCCACTAAATCTGCCAATTGGTACTCTTTGTCGTTAGTACCTTTAAGTTCAGGGAGCGTTACTTCAAAAAGCGTCATATGGAGTATAGCCCAGGGTGGTACCCCCTCTTTCATATCTTGGACCGACTGCCCTTGTTTAATATGTTCAATCAGTTGCCGATGCACCTCATCAATCACAAACGGGTTTTGAATTTTCTCAAGTAAAGACAAGGCGTTGCGAATTCCCTTTTCAAACGCTACTTGCACTATAAGCTCCGCTGGGTCACGACTCGTATCAAGGGCTTCTTTGTGGGAAGCGAGTGCATGATCATCAAATACATGTTCCGGATTTAAAATTACCTTTGGGGTAAACATTCCGTAGTCATGAAGCTCATGTTTCGCTATCGTTTCGTAATCGGCATGATCAATCTCAGAAGTGCGCCCTAACATCTCGCGCTCACGCACAGCAATGCGCTCGCGCAAATACTGCACTTCCTCTTCCGGTGACGAAAATTGTTTTGATGAACGTTCAAACATTATAGGTACAAAGTATACCAATAGTGTACCGCACCTGTGGTCACAAGCATCCCACCCTCTACACACCTATATTAAATCAGTAATAAACAATTTCGAGTATACTTTAATACCATGGAAGAATTACTACTTACATTTATTATTGGTTTTTTAGCAAGTGTTCTTAGTGGTATTGCTGGTGGGGGTTCTGGCTTTATTACATCTCCACTTTTTATAATTATGGGTTTGCCACCTCAGGTTGCAATCGCTACAGCTAAATTCGGCGCACTAGGAATAGCGCTTGGGGGATTTTTTACCTTTCGAAAAACTGAGTTTATAAAATGGAGATATGTTATCTATCTTTCAGCATTTGCTACTATCGCATCAGCAGTCGGGTCATTTTGGTTGCTTAGCCTTGATGATAGTTCCATTGAAAAAATTGTGGGTGCTTTAATGCTTATATCTCTACCATTTCTTCTGTTAAAGAAAGATTCTGGTCTTAAAGAAGCGGTTACATCAAGCATCGCAAAAATAACTGGCGGATTTATGTTTTTTTGTTTAGCATTTCTACAATCAAGTTTTGGGAGCGGTATCGGCACATTAATTCCGGTAGTTATGACAAATCTATTCGGTTTTACATACTTGAATCGAACGCGACTAGAAAAATACCCGGTGTAATTATTGCAATAGTTCCATTGATAGTTTTTATGAGTAACAGTATTGTAGATTATAAACTTGGTTTTTGTATTTTAGCAGGAACATATCTTGGTAGTAGTCTAGGGACAAAGATAGCTATCAAAAAAGGAAACCAATTTGCAAAAGTGGTTCTTATTGTTGTTATAGTGGTACTTTCAATAAAATTGTTACTTTTTTAATTACACAATTAATTATTAAATAGCAACTGAACCCACTATCATATATGGTAGTGAATTGCTGTATCACTGCGAGAAAATAAAAAGCTGCCCAACCGAAGGAAGTTGGACAAGCTGTTTTTTAAATGAGCGGTCGTGATTTAAAAACCTAACCGCTTACGAACACTGCGTTCCAGTTCTATTTCATCCATAATCTGAAAAAACATGATCAATCCAAAACCTAGCGGTACTATTGACCAACCTGTCCACCACTGCCACGGAAATACACCATACGTGACAATTGGATCAATGACTGCTGCGTAGATTATAGACATTACCAACCACAAAGCTAGAGCAATGCCACATTCAGTAGATTCGCTCGTCAACCGAAAAAATAACATCAAAGTTCCGATCACAATTAAACTGATACCCACTATCGCCACGACAGCCACGACAGTATCACGACCAGAATTGCGCGTTATAAATAATTCACCCACACCACCGCCTACCCAAATTGCCAAGTAAACCGTAACGAAAGAGAAAACAAAAACACTCAACCATCGTAGATATATCATTGTAGAATACTCCCTTGTCAATTGTTGGGTCAAATCCGTTTAATACAGTACCAAAATGCTCTCACACTTGCAATCATCTAAATAATCCACCTGCTTAATCATAAGATTAAAAAAATCAACCACTGTGCACTAGAAGTGCACAGTGGTTGATAAAAGCCGCCCAACCGAAGTTGGGCTAAGCTTGTTTTCA
>JAYSSH010000086.1:0-3004 GCA_043720635.1 Candidatus Kaiserbacteria bacterium | reverse complement strand
TCCTTGATCCTTTTATGTACCTCATGCCCAGCGTACTTGTAACTGTGGTGCTTGGTGTACTTATGATTTCATCGGTAGCGTATGCGGCCATTATTTATAAAGAAGGAGCACGTGATGAGCGGGAAGTCAGTCTACGTGCGTTTGCAGATCGGATTACTTGTTTGGTAGGTACGGCAGGATTGGTGATGGTGATTGTATATCAAGTACTCGTAATTCATCATGTCGATACTATTATCGTACTAGTTCTTCTTGTGATGATTATAACTAAATATGTAGCTCATTTATATGCTGAGCGTCATTTATAGCATTGATTTAAAATACTCCTCTAAAAACGCTACCTCTCGAGGAATATTAAAGTGACTTTCATAATTCGTCCGTTCGCCATTTTTTACTAACTCTAAAATTTCATCAGGAGTCACCCAGGTATTGACTTGACCAGCTTTAATCTCATCTTCCTCAAACGCGGGGGCGGTAATTAATCCAGTGACCCTCGCTACAAAGCAGTAACTGATGTGGAGCAATTTATATTTCTCTCGGTATTCAATCACCACACCAATCGGGCGTATAATCTCACATTCACACCCTACCTCTTCCTTAACCTCGCGTTTGGCGGCTTCTTCGATAGTTTCACCCGTATCAACGCCACCACCAGGGAGTTTGTAGAAATTATAATTTTGTAGGTGTTGCAGAGCGATTTCTCCAGCTTCATTTAATAAAATCACCCGCGCATTTTTACGTAACTCGTACTGAGTTCTAAGTCCTTCATTGGGACCGAGGCCTACCGTTTTATCGGAAATTTCTGCAAGTATTTTCATATTATTTTTGTATACGTTTTGGGTAAATCTTCAAAGCGTATTCGATGATATGACTGGCGTAGATAAAGGCGAGCATCGTACCGACAATAATTATTGGTAAAATAATATCTAAATGCTTCATGCGACCAAACAGAGTTTCTGTGACGTTGGCAAAAAAGTACCCCAAGGCACTAAAGACGCCGACCCAAATGAGCACACCAAGAGCGTTATAAATGATAAAGCTACTGGTACTCATAGTTGTTCGTCCTAACGAAAGGGGGATGACCATCCGCAACCCATACATAAATCGTAATGTTACAGCCATCAGTCGTGGTCGTTTGCCTACCATAGTTATAGAGTGCTGACTGAGTGTGTCTAACCACTGCCACCGTTCTAGAAACCTACTGGTACCGTATCGCCCGAGGAGAAACCAAATGACGTCACTTAACCATGTACCTAAAAAAGCGGCCAACATTACCACCGGTAAATTAAGTTTACCGAGGTATGCTAAAAAACTGGCAACCAAAAGTAACGCATCTCCTTCAACGAGTGATCCGAGGAAAACCGCGAGGTAGCCGTAGGTAGTGACTAATTCCAGTAAATAGGGAGACAATTCCATGCCCGTATCATACCAGAAAGATAGGTATTTTATACATTAAATTTTTGTCGCCGGGAACTGACTTTAAAGTGAACTGATTTTTCCTATATATCTAAAACATGTATGCAGGGTATAGCCTGTCAAAGTAGAGTAGTTTACAAATTAGATTTGAACCCTATAATTTAATTAATTATGTATACATACAAATTACCAAATGGTTTGACAATTAACGCTGAGCGTCTGGCGGAAGATGTCGTGCTTGGTGGTGAGTTCCCGCAGACATACTTAGATATAGAAACCGGAGCTTTGATTGAAATTTCTTCATCGGAAAGCCTCGGGGTGTGGGTTAAAGAAATTGGCAATACCAAGCGATATTTTTTAGTGGAGCGTTTTACAAATGACGAAAAAATAAATTTTGCACGGGAATTTGTAGAGGTGATAATGTCAATTGAAGCATCTAACGTTAAACAAGCGCAAGTAGTAAAGATTTTAAAAACAAATAGCATCGAAACATTTGAAGATTTCCTCGAATCAGAAACTGATGGCTGGATTCATGGTTGGGATCAGTATATTGCTGACGAAGCCTGGGAGTATATACATCGCTGGCTGACAAATAATCCGCACGTAAAAATCGAAGCCTCTTTTGAAGGTTGCGGTAATTGTGCAATATGCACTACCATGAAAGATGGAAAAGTAAATAATATATCTGATTTACTATCAGCTTTTAATACAGAGGCGGTGATGCAGTCGGTTGAGACACAATTAAAAAAACGGGCCTCAGACGAGCATAAGATTGATTCTACAAAAGTAGCTAGCAGGACTCCTCCTCAGTTAGCATTTGTATTTAAAGTAACACTCAATCATTCTAAGCCGGCAATTTGGCGTCGGATTGTAGTTTCCGACAACTATACTTTTTACGAATTGCACAGTGCTATTCAAGATGCCATGGGTTGGCTTGATTATCATTTGCACAGCTTCATATTTAATTCTTCAGGTAAAAAAGATTCAAAATTTGGATTTGATTCAGTGCAAACAATTTCATTACCACACGGTGATGTCGAGATGTTTGGTCCGGCCGACATAGACGAGAGCAATGAATTAATTAAGGGTTGGTTTGGTGCAGTAGCGAATCAGTGTATCTATACCTATGATTTTGGCGATAGTTGGGACCATACCGTTGTCCTAGAAAAAGTTTTACCATTTGATATACAAAAAATGTACCCCCAATGCACTGCTGGTAAAAATGCTTGTCCGCCAGAAGATTGCGGGGGTGTCTGGGGGTACAAAAATATCAAAGAGGTGCTAGCTGATTCTAAACACGAAGAGCATACCAATATGCTCGAGTGGCTTGATCTTGAATCAGCAGATGAATTCAACCCGACTCTTTTTGATCCCACTGCAATAGAATTCGATGATCCGAAAGCCCGATTAGAAGACTGGCAACAACAGACGGAAACGTAATAGTCCAATGTCGTGGCTAAAAACTTTATAAAATTAACCTTTAAAATTAGTTGACCCTGACTCGCCGGCCCAGAGGGGCCCCGGCTTGCGTCTTTCGATTCTCTCTAGCTCACTCCAAACAGCAATGGCCCAGATGCATACGCATTTGGGC
>JAYSSH010000085.1:0-7730 GCA_043720635.1 Candidatus Kaiserbacteria bacterium | reverse complement strand
ACACGCCGATAATTGGGACACTGTGTAAGTTTTATAATTTAGCCCAAATTTCTCGCACCTTAGGGTTATTACTTTCGAACGAAATTTCCTTGGTAGCGAGCGTTGATATCACCTCAAATAGTTTGCATAATTGTATCTATAAAGAAGCCTTACATATTATGCGGAAAGAAATTATGAATGGAAAAAGTTTTGGTAATGAACTACAAAATTTTTCGAATTTGTTCCCGCCATTATTTGTGCAGATGGTTCAAGCAGGAGAAAAAACCGGTTCTCTACCGGTAACGCTAACCTATGTATCTGAAATATATGAATCTGATATTAAAGATGTAACTAAAAATTTAACCACTATTATTGAACCGTTACTGATGTTGTTTATGGGATTGATGGTTGGGTTTATCGCAATTTCAATTATTACACCCATTTATGGCATTACACAAAATTTACACCCCTAGCTCACGAAGGAGGGGCTTCACGTTAATGGAAGTTTTATTGGTATTGGCTTTGCTTAGTTTTATTGCCGCGGCAACACTCATGTTTTCGACAGGATATTTTCGAGGTGAACTATTGCACAGTGAAAAGAATACACTCACGAGTCTATTACAATCAGCTCGGGCAAAAGCCATGCAAAATGTAGACGGCACCGCTCATGGAGTGGCGATTAATCCAAATGGTCTTAAAGAATTCGTATTATTTTCTGGTGATAGTTTGGACACTGCAGATCCTTCCACCAGGCGAACAATCGCCCTATCAGGTAATTTTACGCTCGCAACTAGTTCACTTAATGAAATTGTGTTTTCACAATTGAGCGGGGCGGTAGTAATAAGTGGTGACATTGTGTTACTAGGTACTACAAAAAGTAACGTTTCAAGCACTATCACTGTAAATTATGAAGGAGCAATCTATTAAATTATTTGGCGGGGGATTTAGTACCATTGAGCTTTTAATTGCGCTCACCTTGATGACTATCATTATGACGGGAGCCATACAATCCGTGTGGGGTAATCAATACTGGCTGATGACTGCTACTACTGCCCATGAAGCCATGCAAAAAAATAACATGATAATTAATTCGCTAGTTTCATTAAGTAGTACAAATTTTCAATATGTATCGAGCACCCCAAATACCTACTCAGTAAATCCAAATGATCCCAGTGACACTGCGTGTTTGAGCGGAGGATTATGTTACCAATGGGAGACGAGGGTTGTGGATATTTCTTCGTGCGCCAAAGCTGTAACGGTGGCTGTGCGGTGGCAATTGGGGATGCGCTATCCTACGAGTACCGTGAAGACAAATACCTATCTAGCAAATACCAAAGAAATTACTGCTGTTGGTGGCGATTGTCTTGTGTCTCTTCCCGAAGGTAACTGGGGTGGAACAAATGTGCTCGTTGATGCGGTGGCAACCGAACCGCCTTTAGGAACAACGGGTATTGATGTTCTCGGTAGTTATATGTATTTAACAAGTACACAAAGTCCATTTTTAAGAGTGTTTGAAATTTCAAGCGACCCTGGAAGTGAACCTCAGTTAATCGGTACCAGTACGGACGCGGATATTCGCTTAAACGATATAGATGTAATACGGGATTTACCCACTGCCCGGATATATGCGTACGTTACTCAACATAGTACCAGTAGCCAGTTAGCAGTCTATGATGTGACCAATCCGACAGAACCTTCACTCATTGTAGCGCTACCATTATTTAATGTGGCTAGTGAGGGTTCGTTTCCGCAGGGTTGGCGAGTAATGGCTTATGGAGAAAAATTATATGTAGTCAGTCGCGAAACCACTGGCCCGGAGCTACACATCTTTTCTCTGCTGAATCCAAGGCTACCAGTTGAAATAAACAGTTTCGCCATAAATCTTAATCGAACAGTTAACGATATGGTAGTACGAGAGGAAATAGTAGGGAATACGGTCCGTCGATATCTGTACCTTGCGGCGAGTGCAGACTTAAAAGAAGTTGGAGTCTATGATGTTACAGGGAACATACCGATAGAAGTAGCGGCTATAAATTTAGCGGGTACCGCTGATGCCAGTTCGCTATTTTTGTCAGGTAATACGCTCTATGTTGGTAGAAAAAGTAGCACGGCGCCAGAACTGTACGCTTTTGATGCACTTAAGCTTAGGAATGGGGAGCTGGTGGTGAAGGGAATGAGTGAATTAGGAACAGAGATATTGGCTATAAATGGATTTGGTACAACGTTACTGTTAGGAACAGCTAAAAATGGTGAAGAATTACAATTATGGAATCCCGATGTTTTAAGTTGGAGTACTACCACCGTTAATGCAGGTCGCTTAATAACACAAAGCAGTCCACGACTGCCACCGTTGGGATTTGATATACACGGTAACCATGTGTATGTGACGAGCCAATCACAAACCCAGCCAGAGACAGTGTCTAAATTGTATACACCATGAATCATTCAGGCTTTACCTTATTAGAAACAATCATTTATTGCGCGTTGTTTAGTGTGCTCATGACGAGCGCTATTGTAACGGTGTATGCACTTATGGATAGTAATGAGAAAACAGAGAATCAAACAAATTTAATTGCTGAGGCTGCATTTATTAATGAAAAATTAACCTGGGCTTTTTCTAATGCAACGGCAGTAGAAATAATTGATACGCAAACGTTGCGTAGTATCCGCCCCGATTTGGTATCGCAAAGTCCACTGCTGGTAGAATTTAAGAACAATACCGTTTACCTCAGTCGCGGTAGCTCTGAGGCACACGTCCTGGTTGCCCCGCAATTAAAAGTTGGCTTACAATCAATTAATTTTGATGATTCACGACTTACTATAATCTATAGTCTCAATAATACAGATTTTATTTTTACCACTTTTATTAAGTAACTATGTCAAAAAATTATACTCATTGTAATGGTTTTGTTGCTCTGCTCTCGACAATAATTATTGGTGCAGTGCTCCTTTTAATTACCGTAAGTGCAGGACAGTCGGGTTGGTATACTCGTTTTATAGTATTAGGAACTGAAGCAAAACAACAATCTCGAATGTTCGCTTCAGGATGTATACAGGAAGCGTTAGCAAAATTGTTAATTGAACCGAATTGGGTCGGAGATGCAACTTCAACGTATAGCGAAGGCACTTGTCACATTCACCCAATTCAAAGTGATTTTTCTTTAAGTCCATTAGTTACAATTCAAGCTTCAGGTGAAGTACGAGGAGCAATGACGAATATTGTTTCAACATTTAATATGCAGGACATAAATATGACCGGTGTGCCCGAGGCTGTTCCTGCCACACCTCCACAAACGTCTAATAATATTTTACCCACGGAAGAATCATATTTGGAAGTAGAAGTCATGCCATAGTTATACACAGCTGTCAAAATAGTTTTTGAAATTAGGAATATACTTAATTTAGAGTCAAGGAATCTAGGACTTCCAAAATGAGTATCACTCAGTTTCTGAAAGCTCTTTTAACATAATGTAAAGTTCATTCTTAAATATGACCACCTCATCTAAAAAAAGTATTCAAAAAAGTGCTGGATTCACCCTCATGGAGTTACTCGTTGTTATTGGTATCATCGCTATTCTAGCCTCAATTGTTGTGGTGGCGATTAACCCCTCGAGGCAATTTGCCCAATCACGTAATACACAGCGTGAATCAAATGTTTCTACTCTCCTCAATGCTATTGGTCAAAATATTGCAGATAATAAAGGAACGTTTACTTGTCCGACAGACATCGTGACTGATGTTAAAACCAATATTGGTACCGCTGCGGGTAACATTGATTTGAGTTGTCTGGTGCCAACCTATATCCCAAGCACGTTACCATTTGATCCCGCTGGAGGAACATTAGCGGATGCTTTGTACACCGTGCAAACTGATGCATTAGGAAGGTATACTGTGTGCGCCCCTAATCACGCAGAAGCACCGATAGCCGGCAGTGCTGAGTATTGTCTAACGCGGTAGGATTATTTAATCTAAGTAAATAAATCGCCACCTTTTTAGAGGTTGAACGAGCCCCGACATAATTTGTCGGTGCTTTTCATGTCGCTAAAAGTATATGATGGTTATTACGTTTATAATCTATAAGTCCCGGTATGTTTGTTCATTCCTACGTCCGATATCGAGAATTTCATTTGTATCACGGTTAGAAATAAAAATTATGCGAATAGTACCTACCCGCACTCTAAATATATCAGGATGACCAGTTAACTTTTTAATATCTAAATTGGTGGTCTCTTTATCTTCAATTTGCTGCAGTACAGACTGCAAAACTGCAAATTCTTTTTTACTCAGTCGTTTAATGAACTTTTGATTTTTGTCCATCTGATTTCATGGAAGCTAAGAGTTCTTTTATAGGCATGGCTTTTCCAGTCTCTTTAACAAAGTCAATTACAGATTCCCAATTACGCTCATCGTCGTCATCTGAAATAGGGGTAATACGGAAAAGTGGGGTAGAGCGACGATAAATAGTTAATGACTCCCCTTGGTTTACACGCTCAATATAGACTTCCATGTTTTCGCGCAGTTCTTTTAACCCGATATTTTTTTGTGAGGTTTTAATTGCCATATACTAAAGTTTAACTTAAGTTAAACATTTGTCAATGAAATTACTGACACTGGGCTAAATCGCCGGTTTCGTAGCCAGTGGTGAAGGCTCCGACTCGTTGTTCTGAGGAACCGTGAGTCCACGATTCGGGGTGGACTTGGCCTTGCGTTTTAGTTTGAATACTGTCATCGCCAACGGCTGAAGCGGCGTTCATGGCTTCGGTAATTTCATTTGGTTCAAAGATGCCTTGGTCACGTAGAGAGCTAGCCCAGAGTCCGGCGTAACAGTCGGCTTGTAGTTCGATGCGGACTGAGTCAGCGTTACTTTCCCGGCCTTCACCAATAGTGCCGGTTAGGTTTTGAACGTGGTGCGCAACTTCATGGGCAATCACATAGGCTTCGGCAACGTCACCACCTTGGGCCCCTAAACGCGTGTTTAATTCTTCAAAAAAAGTTTCATCAAGATAAATAGTTGAATCAAGCGGACAGTAGTGTGGTCCCACAGCGCTACTGGCACCACTACAGCCTGATTCGGTGTAGCCACGGAAAAGGACTAGCGTCGGGGGAATGTACGGTGTGTCCGTATTTTTAAGGGTTTCTTTCCAATAATCGTTTGTTGAACCTAGGACAGAACTTACAAATTGTTCATAAGAATCGTTGCCTTCAAATTCAGTGAATCAACTTGTGGAGCGGTGAGTTGATTGACATCCACTTGTTGCAACACATCAAGGGGGTTGCCACCCATCAGGTACGTCACACCCATCATCAGTAAAATACCGGTGACACCCAGTCCACCCATACCAACACCAGATAGACCACGTCTATCTTGGACGTTACCTTTACTTGTGATTTTGTCCCAGTCGGCCATACTCTTATTATACAGTATTGAAGCTTAATCACGCACTACAGCAAAAACTCATGTTCTGTTACAAACCAGAAATTTTAGGTGGGGTATACTATATACTATATTTATGATGAAAATTGACGCGCCTATACGTGCCACTTTTATTTTTCTCTTTCTCCTTTGTGCGCTTTTGGGGACCCCAGCACGCGCCGCCATTAACCCGCAAATTGATTTTTATGGGACTTTACAGAACGATAGTGGAGTAAATTTAACGGGAACGTATGATATCGTTTTTCGAATATATGATGCCTCATCTGGCGGTACGCTTTTAGCTACTGATACGCATACGGTCGCCAATGGTAATCCGGTTAATGTTCGTAATGGAAAATTTGCCGTGGTGCTGGGTTCGGGTACGGGCAATAGTTTGGCGGGCATAGATTTTAATACTAGTACTCATTATGTTGGACTGACGATTAATTCTGATTCAGAAATGGTCCCGCGCGAGCGTATGACCGCAGCGCCGTATGCATTTAACTCGGAAAAAATTGAGGGCTATCGTGCAAACCAATTGCTTCGGTATAACGCGACGGGTTCTATTACCGATTCAGCCAGTGATACTATTTTAACCTTACGTCAGAATGGTATCGGTAACATCTTGTCGCTCTTTGGAGGAGCGACTGAAATGTTTACCGTGCTTTCAAACGGAAACGTCGGAATTGGTACCACTTCACCCGGTCGTGACTTAAGTGTGGCTGGAGACGTACAATTTACAGGTGGCTTGTATGATTCGACTAACACTCCCGGCATGCTCGGGATGGTGCTTCAAACGACAGGTACCTCAACGCGGTGGGTAGCGACTTCGACCCTTGGTATAAGCGGCGGCGGCGGATCACTGTTTACCGATGGTGGAGCCAATACCTATTTAACTAGTATCACCGACAACCTGTTAATCGGAAGCACGACCGCGACTGCTAAATTGTTTGTACAGGGGAATGTTGGAGTTAGTGATGTGTTTGCCATCGCTTCGTCGTCGGGAGCGTCCCTGTTACGGTTAGAAGCAAGTGGCGATATCGCTATCGGATTAAATGCGTCTGTGGGCAATACAGCATTTAGAAATTACTTGACCGCCATTGGTGATAACGCGGGAGCCGGAGCACTCTTTGCGTTTAGTACTAATTTCTGGGGATTTAAGGCGGGGTTTGGAGCAGAAAGTATCATTGATTCTAATGTCATTGGCTACGAGGCTGGTGTCAGTGCTACCTCAAGTGATTCTTCTAACTTTATTGGCTATCGAGCTGGGTACGGAGCAGGGTTGTCCAGTGATGCAAATTTTATTGGGCGAAGTGCTGGTTTTAATGCTACTGCTACTGCTTATATAAACGCGTTTGGCTTTCAAGCTGGTTACGGAGCAAGTGGAGCAATTTTTTCTAACTTTATTGGTTATCAGGCAGGCGTAGGTGCACTCAACGCCAGTGTTGTAAACTTTATTGGAGCCAATGCGGGTTCTGGCGCGTTGAATGTTGATGAGGCCATCTTTATTGGTGGTTATGCGGGAGCAAATACTGTCGGAGCAGATAAAGCAATTTTTATTGGGAATTACTCAGGAAATGGTGATGTAATTAATAATGGTGTAGCTAGTACCTCAATTCTAATTGGTGATAATACCGGTACTGGTGGCTTTTCGGACTCAATTGCGATAGGTGCACGTGTAGTAAATAGTGCTGCTAGTCAATTAAATATTGGTAATATATTGTTTGGTACTGGTATTTATAATAATTCCGTTCGCTCCTCTCTTCCGGTAGCGGGAGGTAAAATTGGAATTGGTACTTCTACTCCCAGTGCAACGCTCACGGTCGCAGGTACATTTTTAACTACTGGAACTTCAACCCTCTCTACAACCACTATTTCTTCCGGTCGTCTCGGTATTGGTACCAGTACTCCCAGTGCCCAGCTCACCACGACAGACACGGTACGGTTTGCTGCCTTTGGGGCAGGAACACTGCAAACTGATGCGAGTGGTAACGTGTCCGTGTCGTCTGATGAACGGTTGAAAGATATTCAAGGTGAATTTACAAAAGGTCTTGAAGCGCTTGCCTTAATTAATCCGATTCAATACACATGGAAACCAACTACGGGCTATGACACCGCAAATATCTATACTGGATTTTCAGCCCAAAATATTCAAGACGCACTCCCGGAAGCGGTGGGAAAAAACAGTGATGGGTATTTAAGTTTATCTGATCGACCACTTTTGGCGACAGTCATTAATGCCATCAAACAGATCTATACCTGGATGCAAACAACTGATGAACGGGTAGAGACACTTGAAACCCAAATAAATAGCATGCAGGCCGAAATTGATGCTTTG
>JAYSSH010000084.1:0-7742 GCA_043720635.1 Candidatus Kaiserbacteria bacterium | reverse complement strand
ACTAATCTCCATAAAGGCACTGAGGCCGAAGGTTTTAACATAGATTATAAAAAATTAAGAACCTATCTTTTTGAGAAACATAAAGTTAGCATTGCATATATTTTTATTGGATATGTACCAGGGAATGAGGAACGATACAGAAAATTCCAAGAACTAGGCTACACGTTAATTTTCAAACCCACTCTACCTGATCATAATGGAAAAATAAAAGGAAATTGTGATGCGGAATTAGTACTTCAAGCGACCAGAGATTGTTTTGAAACTGAATTTGGACAATCAATTATCATAACCAGTGATGGTGATTTTGGCTGTTTAATTCAATTTTTACAAAACAAATCAAAATTAAAAGTCGTTTTAAGTCCACGAGCAAAAAATAAATGTTCCACTTTAATTAAAAGGTTGGCGCCAAAACTGACATTTTTACCAGATATTAAACATTTAATTAGCTCTTAAATAAAATACCCCCATAACGGACGGA
The DNA here is from genome assembly GCA_043720635.1 of Candidatus Kaiserbacteria bacterium. Taxonomy (GTDB): domain Bacteria; phylum Patescibacteriota; class Minisyncoccia; order Phycocordibacterales; family UBA918; genus OLB19. Next base: position 7,264 of record JAYSSH010000084.1, on the reverse strand, counting down.
ACCGTTACAGGAATATTTCGAGGTGATAATTTCATTTTACCTTAGCTATGTTTTTTGTCAATTAGGTGAATCTACGATTGTGGATATTATTTCGATAGATAAAATATTTAAAACAACATTATTCGATATTCTCTATTCTCTTTTCCCTATCCCATATTCTATATTCAATATTCGTGGCTCCTCTAGTACACTAGTACAATATGTACTTTGAGAGTAAATCGACTGAGAAAATGCGGACACCGATTAAGTTTTGGTATGTGTACCTCATTTCGGTTATTTTTTACTTTCACACCCTGCTTGTTTCCTATACTACCCCAACGTACTTAAGTGAATTTGTGGACGCTAAACACATTGGGTTACTCTACTCAATTGGGTCAATCGGATCACTCATATTTTTCATGCTCTTACCGTCCATTTTAAAACGCTTCGGTAATTTTATAGTCACCTTAGGTTTAATGGTTATCTCTATTTTTACACTTGCAATTACTGGATTAGGATTCTCTACTGCTCTGGTACTAACTGGTATCATTTTATATCTTGTTATTAATCCTCTTATTTATCTTAACCTCGATATTTTTTGCGAAACTTTAATTGGTAAAAATGAAGGACAAACAGGACATGTACGTGGCCTCACGTTATCTCTAATGAGTTTAGCTGCTTTATTAGCACCCTTAACGATTAGTTATGTCGTCGGCACAGGAGATAATTTAAGTCAATTATATTTTATAGCGATAGCTGTTGGGTCAGTGTTTATGCTGGTGGTTATTGCAAGATTTAAGCAATTTGTTGACCCGTTGTATCACCGTATTAAGTTAAAGCCCTTACTGCGCCAATGTTACCAAAATCGCGCTATCAAATTAGTACTTTCTACCCATTTTCTTTTGCAAATATTTTTTACCTGGACTGTAATTTATTTTCCCCTCTATCTGGCGAGCGTGCTTAACTTACCCTGGTCGACTATTGGTGGGATTATTGCTGCGGGACTCCTTGCATACGTTGTGTGTGAATACCCCATTGGGATTATTGCTGATAACTACTATGGCGAGAAAGAAATGATGGCCTTTGGGTTTTTAATTCTCGCTCTCGCTGTCGCTACTATTTCTTTTATGACTACTACAGAGATGATTCCCTGGATGGTTTTGATGTTTATCAGTCGTGTTGGGGCGAGTCTGGTTGAAGTTACCACTGAAAGCTACTTCTTTAAAAAGGTTGATGGTGATGATGCTAATTTAATGAGTGTGTTTCGACTAACGAGACCGCTCTCGGTATTGGCTGGTTCACTATTAGGCAGCGTATGTCTTGCTATCATGCCATTTAACCTGGCGTTTCTAGTATTAGCGTTTGTTATGGTAATAGGTCTTTTTATTACGCTAGGCATAGAAGATACTCGCTAAGTGCGCTTAGCGAAATTGAAAATAGAATATTGAAAAGAGAAAATATTTAAACTATATTGGAAGTAAATATTGGGCGCCTCTCTTTACTACCATTCCTTCAGACACGAGTTTAGCAAGGTGTACCGGTATGCGAACACCATCAAGCTCATTGTTTTGTTTGGTAAGGGTAGCTAGCGTAAGTCCCCCAGAATGTTTGCTTAAGGTCCTTATAATTGCGCCACGGATTTGTCTATCACTACCTTTGAACACAGATTGCTTGGTGTACTGTTTACTTTGAGTATTTTTATTACCAACAGTTTGTTTGAGGAAACTGCCATAGTCCATTAAGGCATAGTACCAATCGCGTGGATTTTTAGTAGTAAGGGTAGCTTCGATTATTGGCATAAGTTCTTTATCAGGCACATCAATTTTTTTTGAAAAAAAATGATACAGATATACGGTACGCACATTGGTTTCTATCAGTGGCGTAGCTTTATTAAACGCAAACGCTAGTACCGCGGATGCGGTATACGCTCCAATGCCCGGGAGAGATTTAAGAGTATGGAACTCAGCGGGCCATACTCCCGCATAGTCGCTTACAAGGGACTGTGCACATTCATGGAGCATCTTGGCCCGACGGTTGTACCCCAGACCCTGCCAAGCTGATAAAACAGCACCTAACGGAGCTTTGGCTAACACCTCAACTGTCGGAAACGTTTTCAGAAACCCTTCATATTTAGGAATAACCCGAGCTACTTGAGTTTGCTGCAGCATTATTTCAGATACTAGAATATGGTAGGGGTCTGATGTATGCCGCCAGGGTAAATCGTGTCGACCGTGTTGTTTGTAGAAGGTGTTTACCGTAGAAACAAACGCTTGCTGCTTTTTATTCATGAAAGAAAATGGAATAGAGAAAATTGAATATGGAAGATAATCAACACTTCGTGTTGAGAAAAATATTCTCTATTAAATTTTCCATATTCCCTATATTAAACGTCTGTATAATCAGCGTGAATTTTTGGTTTACGAGGCAACATTACCCAAGCAATGAGATAAAACAATATCCCGGGGAAAAATCCCGTTAAAATCAAAAGCACTATCGCTAGTAACCGAAATACTACCGGGTCTTGTTTAAAATACTCAGCCAACCCAGACAACACCCCCGCTACAAGCGCGGTCTCTTGGTCACGATACATTTTTTTATTACTCATATATATTATTATAATAGCCTAATTTTTCGAGACTTTCAAAAATGTGTGAAATTCGCGAAGCGCAAATAAATTAAGACGAGGCGTACACTAGTACGGTGAGTTTTAATTTGTGCAACGCGACAAAGAAGTTCGGTCCAGCGATTTTCCTGAGAAGGAAAAATCTCGGCTCTGCATACAGAAATTATAGTCGCAAGCTCCTTATTTTCCAGCAACATAAATTCAGAATAGGTGAAAAGTGATTTAATATCACTTTTCACGCGCTCGTTTCTTCATTCACCATTTTTGGAAGTCTATAAGTGATAGATAACGTCCTTACGTTCAACTACAGTCTTCCAATCCATACGTTTTGCATACGTATACAATGCCTGATTAGGATTAAAACAAATGGGTGTCTCAACTGATTCTAATAACGGAATGTCGCCTTCGGTATCACCTACAGCAATTGAACCTTTTTTAGTTAACTCAACATTATGCTCAAACACCCGCTTGACGATATTAGCTTTATTTTCGATTAGATGCACGTCGGTGACATTACCAGTAAATCTATCTTGGGGACCAATTTCATACATTCGACCGTATACCTTATCAAAGCCATACTGTTTGCAAAATGCATCTAATACAGTTTTAGGTGACTGGGATATGGCGACGATGTAATAGCCCTTCCCTTTTAATTCTGCAATAAGATCACGGGTGTAGCGATACACACGTTTACTACTGATATTAACAACTCGCTTCCCAACATCTGCAAATTCTCCATAATGCACTCCTTTGATATGTGCTAAGTAGGTATCAATAATAGCTTCAATATAATCATCATACGTTCCCTCGCGATTGCGCCAGGCAGTTGCTTCATGGCGATATAAATCTTTAGCCTCTGCCGGAAATACACCATCACTAATTAATGCCTCAACCAACTCAATAAGTAAGCTCGACCGAAAGATCGTACCGTCGACATCGAAGAAAGCTACTGGTTGTTGCATAGTATTTTTTTAAGACGTAGGCAAATGAGTACAGTTCTAGGCGCTCAAACAAAATGATACGAGTCGTACTTCTTGTACGGTGAGTGTTATTTTATGCAGAGCAACAACGAAATGTGCCATTTACGTACGTCTTAGTATATAACAAAAAAGCTCCAGTATATAATACGGAGCTTATATCGTACTGGCATGAGATATGAGTGCAGAGGAATTAAAGGGGCCATCCCTCTGCACACCGAGCTACGCATACGCGCGCTCTAGTTGTCTTTCGCCAATAACTTCAGAAGGGGTTAGGAAGTCTGGTGACAGACAACATCCGAATAATGTAATGATTATACCATAACCAATCAAGTTATGTAACTTCAATAAAAACGGGACGGAGTTCGCGCCATATTTCTGCAGACATAGTTTTTGCCGTATAACGGCCACGCTCACCCTCACCTATGGCGGTAATGGTAATAGCTAGCTCGGGCGATACTGCTTCCACGTACCCTAATCTACCGCTACCATCTTCACTTTGATATTCCATAATACTATCTGTTTTTGGTGTCACCCCAATATATATCCCTTTCACTCCACGAAGTAACGCAGCCCATGAGCCAGCTACTCGAGGTCGTTTTTTTGTCCATGGTATCTGGCGATGTTCGCTTGCGAGCCGTACGGAAATGTACTCGCCTGCTTGTAGGGGTAATTCTAAGGCACCAGCACCAAAGGTATCTCGTATAAGTAGACGCGTTTTTTTAGTTTCCAAATGTTTAACATCATAGACCACACCAGACGCAAACTCAGGCCACACTTCATTTTTTTGTGGTGTCAGGTCATCTTTTAAAACCCACCCCGTGATATTTGAACGATTCACGCTCGCATATCGACCCTGATACCCAATCACGGTGACTGCAGTTCCATAAGGCAATACATCTATCACCGCATCAAAATCCATATGTGGAGCAAAAATACAAGAAGTCCCCGCTGGTGCATTAACATACATAACCACCGGCGCATGCAAAATATTAGAGGCGCTCTGATGCAGATCAATTTTGTCATCAGCCACCAAAGGTTCTGGGGTTTTAGTTTTAGCGGGAATAAGTGGTAGTGACGGTGGAAGAGTTTGGGTACTGTGACTATGTGGTGTAAACAGTGATTTGGATGGGGCGACGCTAGCGGAATCAAATAACACGGGCGTTAAGAGTGGTCGGGGCGGTAATGAGTATTGATACGGCGAAATAGTGGTTTGCGGTGTTGCATTGGTAATACCTAACGACGAAACCGCAAACCAAAATAGGTCTTCAATAACGGCACAGAAATTATTCCACATAGTAGGACCAGTATACCATTTTTAGAGAAAGCGGGAAAAAACCCTTATAGGGTAAAGGTTTTATAGATATTAATTCCTACCGCGCCCGAGCGTAAAACCGTTGAATTAATGTACCTACCGTGAGCATATAGAGCCAGGCAAACACCGCATAGCCAAGATACGGAATAACTAAACACAGTGATACAGCAGCTGCTCCGAGAATCAAATCAGGAATTGAGATGGTAGTTTTTTTACTATAGAGTTGAGACAAATGAGATCCCGCCGTCACCGCGAGCAACGGTATAGCAAGGGTCAGTAACAGCGCAAAACCACAGAGCACAATTAATCCTACCAAAAACCCCAGTATACTCACCAGTAAAATAGTAATGAGTAACGGTGCCATAAAGACACAGACAAAGCCAATGGCGGTTTTAGCAAATACACTCACTCGCACGGAACGGGAAAACGTTTCTACATGGCGACGGAAAATTAAATATAGTGAGAGTGTAGCAAAAAGAGAAACAAGAAACATGATGGTGCGAGAACGCATCGTTTGCATGTTGTCTACCTCTGCTGTCACATCATTTTTAAGCAGTGAACCTGTTACCGTCGCATTTGGGGCACGTATTGCATCCATTTCACTGGTATACGCCACATCTCCAGTTATATTAGCCTGTTCACCTAGTGTGAGTGAAGCCACGGCCACATCAATACCACCCTTGACCGGTCCATCAACCCGAATACTTTCTGAACTCCCTAATAGTTTTCCTTCAATCGTACCTTCCATAATTAATTCACCACCATAAAAAAGCACATCGCCTTTAATAGTAGCTTTTGAAGAAATATTTACCTTTCCACCAATCACTACTAAGTTTCCGTCAATATTTTCAGTAATAGTAACTTGCCCCGCCACAATCCGCACATCTTCTTTAACCGGTGATTGAATATTAACCGTACCAGCGAGTACCGCTAAATCCTCAGTGACTTCTCCTCCTATAGTGACGTTACCACCTATTACAGTAGTGTCCCCAGTAACTTTACCCGAAAGAGCGACGGTACCACCCACAACATAAAAGCTACCTTCAATAGATTGGTTTTCTGCCAGAGTCACTGTTTCCCCTGAGCGCACCACCGTATTTGCCAAGATTAGCTGCACCGGAAGCAACAACAACAGACAACCCCATATAATATGTTTCATAATATCTAGTATTGCTTATTTTTCAGTAAAATTCAATCGTCATAGCCAGTATTGCAGGAATAAGAATACTCCTATTACAGTCATCAGCGCGAGCGTAATAAGAGTTAAAAATACGCGCGACATAGAAATAACTACGGTATGTACGTAATGGGTGACTGCAAAAAACTAATGATGGTGAGAGCTAACACCACAATTATAATAGTCCCCAAGAAAAGTGCCGCTCGCGGACGGGAAAGTTCTTTTTTTCCCGTGTGCCAGTTACGCACAAAAAGGAATGAAAATATAAATTGCCAAAACGTCATAGATTATGATAATTTCTTATATAGTGTACCAGTTGCTGCCAAGATACAAATACCCAATATTAACATTATAAGTGGATGCTGATCCAAAAACGCAATGTTGGAAACAATTTTTTCGAATCCCAAAAACGTCGTTGCCACGCCAAACGTGGTTAGAAGTGAAAATATAATGGGATAGCGATTTAAGACAGATTTTCTAATTGGTGCGATATAGCCGTCCATCTCTTGTGTGGCTTTACTTACCACCCCTTCAACCAAATTAAGTGCTCGTTTTGTCACTAATTTTTTACCAGTTACACTATCACCTTCATTATTTTGAATATGTGTTTTCATACGTTCTCTATTTTACGGTTGGTTCAGTCGCGTTAAATACTTCTTTCCCCCGCTCCCACATGGCTGGTTCGTTTTTAAGTAACAGCCAATACCACCATTCACCACCCCACAAGTATTGCGTCTCGTATCGAGTGTCGCGCGCATACTCCAAAATATCATTAAATTTTTCGACATTCATACGGGTAAACTGTACATCAAGTGGCACTTCAGTAACTGGCGCTACGAGCCACGGTTCGGCTGAAAGTTCTATTAAATACGTTGGCTTTTCTCCATAACGCAACGCAATCACTTTTTCTTTGGCTCGATAAAACCACGGTGGTAAAAATGTGCGAAATTGCCCCAACTCGGGGTTCCAAAAGTGCACATAGACACTGGTACCAAAGGCATCACCACGACTGTACGCACCTTTCCAGGTACCTAGGTTCCCACTATCAGTCACGAGTACAGGCCGTGTTCCGTCAAGTGATTTAATCAGGGCAATTTCTTGTTCTAAAAAAGCCTCATCCAGGGCACCACAATGCTCAAACGCAAACAGACTAAGGTACGGTTCGTTTTCCACTTGCCACATTATGACCGCCG
>JAYSSH010000083.1:0-7778 GCA_043720635.1 Candidatus Kaiserbacteria bacterium | reverse complement strand
CCATTCGTTCTGAGTAGTCGCCTGATTCGGTGTTGATCGAAATAACATCACCCTCGTTTATAAACATTGGTACCATAACGGTTGCTCCCGTTTCTACGGTAATTTGTTTAAGGGCGCTACTTGAAGTATTGCCTTTAACGGCTGGCATGGCTTCAGTCACCTTGAGTTCAACTTTGATAGGGAATTTGATACCGATAATTTCCTCTTCAAACACTAAAGCCTGTACCTCACTGCGTTCTTTAAGGAATTTCCCCGGGTCACCAATAAAGTCTTCAGTTAAGGCAAAGCGTTCCGCTGGTTTGCCAGCATTATGGAACCAGTACTCGCTCCCTTTGCGATAGATAAAAGTTACATTTTTGTTTTCCAAATCAGCTTCATCCGCCGTTTCGCTGACGTGAAAGGTTTGTTCGTATTGACGGCCTGATTTTAAACCTTTGAGTTTTGTTATGTTAACTGGCTTGCGCTGTTGCTTGCGAAACACGTGGGTAGCCAGTACTAAACAAGGCTCATCGTTAAAGATGATCACTTTCTTAAGAGTTATTTCGTTATATGAGAGGACAGCCATGTGATTAAATGAAGAAATGAGCGTCAGCGATTATTCTGAATTTAGTTCCAGGAATTTGTCCCTTCCTAGGACAAATTCCTGGAACCTGTAATCGTTGCTATATGCTCAATTAAGGTTAATAAAGACCCCCATTTATACCAAAATTACCCATGAAAAGCAACGCGTGTACAGCAACAATTAAGTTATTTTGGTGGTAGTATTAGATATCTATGCAATTGTTTGGCAATTCAGAAAACATGAGTGAATTAAGTGACGAGAATATTTTGCTTCGGGCTCGTGCTCATCCTTGGTTATTTTCGTTTATTCTTGACCGCTATCAGGATGCCTTTCTGCGCAAGGCACTGGGAATTATTCATAACAAAGAAGACGCCGAAGAAATCGTCCAAGATACCTTTACCAAAATTTATATACATGCCGATAAATTTAGCCCCATTGATGGTGCTAAATTTTCTTCCTGGGCTTACCGCATTTTAATGAACACTGCCTTTACCGCGTACCAAAAGCGGATGAAACAAGGGGCGCGGTTTCAAAATATTGATCCCGAGTTTGAACAATTTGTGGCCGATAAATCTGATGGAACGGCAGTTAAAGAAGTACATGATGGGGTAGAGCGCATTCTCGCCCGGTTACCAGGCCATTTTTCCAGTGTATTACGTCTGCATTATATTGAACGGTGGAGTCATCAAGATATTGCGACCGAAACCGGGGAAGCAGTCGGTACCATAAAAGCTCGTATTCATAGAGCCAAAGCCGCTTTTCGGAAGGAAAGTACCGAACTAGAACAACAGCAATTATTGTAACTTTTATAAACAACTGTCTGTTATAAAATGTATATGAATAACCTTAATCAACGTCAAGTAAATCTAGCCCTGAGACGCGCCATTATGCGTCGAGTTTGGTATACCTACACGCTTAGTCTCATGGTGAGGCAAAGTACCGTGTGGGGCCTTGCCTTTGGTGCCAGTGTGATTGGTTTTTGGAAATTGGTCTCTATAACTAGTATTGTACAGAATTTCCTGAGTGTTCCAGTGGGGAATGTGCCCATGTATATTCTTAATTCGTTGCTGCAGGCGGAAACGATTGCCTTAATTGCCTTTGGGATTATAGTGTTTACGATACTATCGGTCGGAATAAAAGTTAGCCTACCCGTATTTACTACCCGTACCCAAAAATTAAGTTCAGTGTAGTTAAGATTAATGTACGCACAAAAAAATCAGCCAGGGATTCCGGGCTGATTTTTTATGAGTGAAGTAGGGAGGTGCTATTTTGTCTCAGCGTGTTCAGCCTTTAAATGAAGAAATGAGCGCTAGCGATTATTCTGAATTTAGTTCCCGATTTGTCCTCTGTCAGGCAAATTGCTGGAACGTGTGCTCTAAAATGTCAGTAATTATTTTTTTACTTCTGCATGCTCAGCTTTTAAACTATTTTTCACGTGCTTGAGCATTTCATCTTTAAGTTTAGTATTCTCACGTAGGTACGTTCGAGCAGCATCATAGCCACGACCGAGCTTTTCAGTCGTTGACTCATCACCTCCTGGGGGAGTGTAACTGTATGAAGAGCCAGATTTGTTTACAAATTTATATTTTTCTCCTAATGCAAGGATTTCACCTTCAATTGAAATACCTTCGTTATAAATGAGGTCAAATTCAGTACTCTTAAATGGGGAAGCCACTTTATTTTTTACGACCTTTACTCGGTGGCGACCACCAACAATTTCTTCACCTTTTTTGATTTGGGCAATGCGACGAATGTCGAGACGCACCGAGGTATAGAATTTTAGGGCCTTTCCACCGGGGGTAGTTTCTGGGTTTCCAAACATCACGCCAATCTGCATACGGATTTGGTTAATGAAAATAACTACCGTTTTAGATTTGGCAACGATGCTCGTCAGTTTACGCAGGGCCTGACTCATAAGTCGTGCTTGCTTTCCAACGTGGTGCGCACCCATTTCACCCTCAATTTCATCACGGGGGGTAAGGGCAGCTACCGAGTCAATTACAATCACGTCAATTTTACCAGTACGGACGAGCGATTCAACAATTTCAAGCGCCTGCTCACCGTTATCCGGTTGTGAGATTAAGAGTTCATCGAGCTTAACCCCGAGGTTCTTGGCGTATTCTGGGTCCATGGCGTGCTCTGCATCGATAAACGCACAAATCCCACCCATTTTTTGGGCTTCAGCAATAGCGTGAAGCGACAAGGTGGTTTTACCAGAAGACTCTGGACCGTAGATTTCAATAATACGACCGCGGGGGAAACCGCCAATCCCTAAGGCTTCATCAAGACCAATCGAGCCAGTTGGCACGACATCAATATCCACCTTACGACTTTCAGATAGCGTCATAATAGCTTCATCACCAAATTTGGTTTTCAACGCCCGTAAAGTTTCAGCAATGTCAGCAATTCCGCCTTCTTTACTCGTAGCAGCTTCGCCCACTACTTTTTTTTCTTTGGCAGCTTTCTTGGGTTTCATAGTAATAAGTATTTGTAATTACAGAGGAATAATAGAAGTCGGGGTGTACACAAATTGTTTTACAATACGTTGCGTTCGACCGTATCGGTCCGTTGCTTGTATGGTAGCTATAGTATACCCGTTTTCGAGCAGAAGCGCCTCATCAAAGTACCCAGTGCGATCGGTAAAAATTTGGCGACCGTTTAAATTTATAGTGCTGATGTTGCTAGCTTTACCGCGTAAATGAACCAGTTGATTGTTTTGGATACTGTCTGGTTCATCGATTAAATAGAGCGTAGGTCCTTCAAGTAAAAATCGAGCTTGATACATGACATATAACACAATCAAGATACCGGCGATAATAAGTACGCTCGCATACACCAGGGAGCGAAATTGTATGCGTGAACGAAAGATTCCTGTCATTATTCTATAGACACTTCATTACATCCGAGTTGAGGGGTCGGTACTAGCATTATCAGCATCAGTCATATCGTTACCTCCACCATTGCTACCCAAGATCTCTCGTGGCTTTGAACCGTCAGCCGCCCCGATTACCCCGCGATCTTCAAGCAAATCAATCAACCGGGCTGCTCGCGAGTACCCAACGCGTAATTTGCGTTGAATATACGAGGTAGAGGCTTTACCAGCTTCAATTACGGCTTGTTTGGCGTCTTCATAGAGCTCGTCATCATCGTCACTGTCGTCATCATTAATCATGCCAATAAAGCTATCTCCTGAACCACCAGCCTTTTCATCAAGATTAATCGAATCAAGAGAATGAGCGTTGTCCTGCATCTTGAGGTACGACACCACGTTTTTAATTTCGTCTTCTGAGATAAACGCCGCTTGCAATCGTACAGGCTTTGGTGAATCACTCGATAAATACAACATGTCACCCTTACCAAGCAACTTCTCAGCCCCTACACCATCCAAAATCGTTCGAGAGTCAATTTGTGACGCCACGTTTAAGGCAATACGGGTAGGGATGTTGGCCTTGATGGTACCCGTAATAACATTTACTGATGGTCGTTGGGTAGCGAGAATAAGGTGAATACCAACGGCACGAGACATCTGGGCCAAGCGCACGATAGCCGCCTCCAGTTCCCTGGGGTACGCGTGCATCAGGTCAGCGAGCTCGTCCATCAAAATCACAATATACGGTAGTGGTTCAGGGAGTTCTAAGCGTTCTTCTTCGGGCGAACCTTTTTCTTCCCAAGCTTTTTTTGCTGGTTTATAAACATTAGCGTGGTACGAGTCAATATTCTGAATTTTCTCAGTTTGTAAAATATCGTACCGGCGTTCCATTTCCTTGATAGCCCACTTGAGCATCATGAGGGCTTTCTTTGCTTCGGTGATAACGGGAGCGAGCAAATGAGGAATTCCCTCATATAAGGTAAGTTCCACTCGTTTCGGGTCAACCATAAAAAATCGCAACTGATCCGGTGAATTACGGAACAACAGAGAAATTACCAAATTGTGCATGGTAATGGATTTTCCGGAGCCGGTAGTACCTGCTACTAAGGCATGAGGCATCCGGGCAATGTTCGCAAAGTGCGCGTTCCCGGTCACATCTTTTCCTAAGGCTACATACAGTGGGTGTGGTGAGTCGGTGTATTCCGGCGTCTTAAGTAGGGAAGCGAGACCAATCGTTGAACGTGTCAGGTTCGGGATTTCAATACCCACCAGTGACTTCCCGGGAATTGGGGCTTCGATACGCAACGTACCAGAAGAGAGGTTTAATTGGAGTTCCTGTTGCAACCCAACGATACGCGCAATCTTTACCCCTTGAGCGGGCTTAAGGGCATAACGGCTAATCGTTGGTCCAATCTCCACCGCATCCATTTCTACGTGAATGCCAAATTCTTTAAGGGTGCGTTTGATGATGTTGGCATTTGCCTTCACGTCCCCGGTTTGCGGTTTACCTTGATCTTTTTTAAGAAGCGAGAGTGATGGTGGGGCGTAGGTGCCGGAAAACGTCGATACTACAAAATCAGCTTTTGGTGCACTTCCGAGTCCAAGCTTGTCAGAGACCTTTTGCATAGTCGGACGTTTGGCGGGTGCTGGATTGCTCTCGACATCCTCACCTTCAAGGAGCTCATCAAAATTATCTTCATCAAGCGGTCCGTTACCATCGGTTAATGTCAGATTCTTGATGTCAGCTTCATCATCTAGGGCTTGCTCGCGACCAATCTTAGGTAACCGTAGTCCCGTGTTAAAAATTAGAAATCCAGAAATCAAAACGAGTCCTCCTAAAATGACTCCCGCGACAGACGCACCAAATAAATATGAAAGAGGCGAGAGCAGCATCCAGCCGACCATCCCACCCCAGGTAGTGGCTGAGATTTCTAGAATCCCAAGCAACGACACAAACAAGAGTCCGATACCGGTAATTTTCGACATACTCACTTCTTCATTATCTTTGGGATTTAACAGCGCGTACACATAAAACCCACACACGATTGGCGCGAGGTACGCACCGGTTCCAAATAAATAGTTAAGTGATATTTGGGTCCATGATCCTACCACCCCACCAAACTCAAAGAGGGCAGCGGTAAAGAAAATGCCAACGGTTGTGAGTAACACCGCCCCGATTGCTTGTCGTGCCTGGGGACTAAGGTCCTCAAAAAACGGCTTAGATTCTTTTACCCTTTCAATTTTTTTTGGTCCTCGTTTGCCCATGGTGCTATTTGAATAAACTACTTAATATGCGCGCATTATATCACTAAACGCCCTTTAATATCTGGGTATATGTAACGTGTCTTAACGTATACTACTGCTGACTTTTTAATATCCTATATTCAATTTTCTATATCCCGGAGGTTGTCCTTTTCTTGCTTTTTGTCCCAAATGTCCTTATAATACAAGTGTCTTTAATCTATCAGACATAGCTACCAAGCTATAAGACAATATTCGACAATGAATACTTTTAACACAAACGACAGTCTCATATCGCTCAAAAGACTCTCAGCAAATGATGACTATTATAATATAGTTTTCAAAAAGACAGAGCGTGTCGCTTCTGCCGTCTTTTATATCTTAGCTCACGTAGAATTAAACGAACGGACAAAAATTCACTACTCAAATCTAAGCGACAAAGCCATGGCATTGCATGAAGCAGTGATCGCCTCCCTCAACTTATATGAGTACGAAGCTAGGGACAAAATCCATGCGGTCCAACAGTCACTCGTTGTATTGCAAAGTGCTCTCCATCTTGCATCAGCCGCCCAGTTAATTACTTCTGACATGGAAGGGGTAGTAGCAGAGGAAACAGATGTGGTATTACGATATATCCGCAACCATTACATCAACCCGGCAGCTAGCCCGGTATCAATTGCCCCTCAAGCGCCGAAGCCAAAGACCGTTTCTCGGACACCGCGCCGGTCTCGTCCTAATATACCGAATAATGATTTTAGTTCTGATGCTGTCCTTGTCTATAGTGATTTGTCCGATAGAACCTCTCGTATTAAAACTGTCCTTGATGCCAAACCAGAAGCCACCATCAAAGACCTTTCAGAAATCATTACGGACGTAAGTACAAAGACAATTCAAAGAGACTTGAATAGTCTCATAGAAAGTGGAGAAGTAATAAGGCAGGGAGAGCGACGCTGGTCCAAATACTCCATTAATAAATAAAAGACAAAACACGACTGCAGATGCAGTCGTGTTTTGTTTGTCGGTAACAAATAAGACATGAACTACGCCCCGTTCATTGGACTAGTATGTTTTACTAGTCCTTTATAAGTAATCTGTGTTAGTGAAGATCATATACAGGCACTACATATATATGTGTGAGTTCTAATGAAAGGATGTCGTTTTGAATAGTGGGTACAATTCCGTAAGACTCCTGTTCCTGGGTCGTCATAGATACCAGAGTGAGTATTTTTTGTATGGATGCCCAGTGTTGCTATCAGCACTTTCCACACATGAAAAACTCGCATTTTCCCAATTAGTTGCTATACTATTTGGTATGCGCTTAGGCGCTTTTTTCCTAGCCTGACTTTGAGTCAAGGCATCAGATAAAGCACCAATCTAGGCGTTCTATGTTCTTTGACAACTGGAGTAGGCTCGAAAGCCACCCACACATAGCAAACCCTCACTCATCACGCCTTTACTTATTATTTTGTAGAGCGCAGAAGAGGCGAGTCCTAGGCATAAGCGTTTACTCGTTGCGTAGGTCTTGTCTCCGCTAGCTCGGCAGAAACACTATCAAGTCCATGCGTGTTGAATCCTGCCCCACCTTATCCCGCCCTGTCTGCCTATCTGCCACACCCTTTCATTACAGCTAACCTACCCATATAGAATTAATACATTTATATGAGTAGTTAGTGATATTACATAACGGGGTGACCCGTTATGAATATGAATTAATTCATATTATCAGTATTAGCCGGTCCCGCTAATGGGACATAACCGCGTTGTTAACAAACGCACCAAACAAAAATTATAATTATGACGACTACAAAAACTGTAGCATCAAAAGCTTTCGTAGCTATTGTTGCTGCCGCTATGGTGTTCGCTCTTGTTGCTCCAGCTGCTAAAGCTGCAACAGCAGAAGAACTCCAAGCACAAATTGCTGCTTTGATGGCCCAGATTTCTGCGCTACAAGGTGGGTCAACTACTACTACCACTACAACCACAACAACAACTTGTGACTTGGCATTGGCTCCCCTTACAATGGGCGCACAAGGCGGTGGTGTAACAGGACTCCAAAATTACTTGATCTCAGCTGGACAATCAATTCCAGCTGGAGCTACCGGATAC
>JAYSSH010000082.1:0-3040 GCA_043720635.1 Candidatus Kaiserbacteria bacterium | reverse complement strand
TGCTTTAGGCGTTGTAGCGGGTGCTGGCGCAGTAGCGTTTTTTGGAAAAGCCGAGAAAGCCAATGCTGGGGTAGAAGTCTGTACTACTCCTACCGGTGAAACACCAACACCCCAAACTTCACCTAAAATTAGCGGTGTAGATTTGATGGTTTACAAATCAGCACTACGCTCACGACTTTGTGTAGGTTATGAATCAAGCATTACTTCGTATATTGAGAATGTGGGCACAGAAGTTGCCTATAGCGTCAGACCCAGTATAAGCGGTAGACTGGACGCTATGAAAACCGTTATCGGTATTAAAATCAATGATAAGAGTATTCCTATTTTGGAACAAAACGCTACGAGTACATCAGGAGAATATTGTAATTATCAGTTGAGTACTGATAGAAATCAACAACCTACAAATGGCATAAACTGTGCCAACGGAATATACCAGATAAACCTTGCGCCAAACGAAAAGATAAAATTTGAAGCTATTTTAAAACCGACTAAAGCAATCAAAGCCGATACAAGCCTTAGCGGACCGGATTTAAGTATTGGAGCAATTAACTACCCATTTAACGAAAAAAATATAAAAAATAATGTATTCTTTAGCAGTATAGATGTAGCAGATGAAAACGGGAATCCAGTTGGTAATGAGAATTTAGCCAACTGTAATTTTGCTAAACTAAAATTGATAGCTCCCAGTAAAGTAAAAAATGGAGCTGGTATGTTTAAAACAGAAGTTACAACAACCAGTGCAAAAATTACTGGAGATGGTAATGGTGCATCGAAATATGCTAGTCAAAGATCAAAAGCCGCCAGGATTGTGGTTACCACTTCCGCTAAAACTAACAAATTACCAAAATATATGCGTCGCGTAGGCAATAAAATTTTTATTGATATCTCAAATCGTGGAGTTATTCAGGGGGAGCCAGTAATAAACAAATTAAGGTTTAAGCTAGTCGGGAAGGCAACTACAATAAAAGCAACGTTTTTTGCTCCAAAAGGTACTATTGCTAATTGCTCCAAAAAAGTAACGATAAACTCCAAAACTATTAAGTCAACTTCAAAATAATACTCCGAGTGCTTGCAAGGTAAGATGCTAGAGCTTATATTAGTAGTGGATAGTATATTTAAAAGAATTAAGAGTATTAATGTCAGAAATCGAAAAACAAAATAATAAAAAAATAATACTCCCATACAACCGCTTGAAACGTAAAAGTATTTTTGTTGGAATTTTAATAATAGTTATTGGAGTAGTCCTAATTTTTATTGTTCAAAAGGTCGTTATTGATGATAAAAATTATAAAGACAGTCAAACCAATAATGATTCAAGTGAAAATTTTGCTGACTATGTAAAGAAAAATTCCGAAACAGATGAAGGCAAAAGACAATATATTAGCCAACTATCGTACTCTGATTCCAACGAGGAGGCTCGAAGCATAGCCGAAAGTTTGCTCGAAAAGACAGGGGATGTTCAGGATGCCATAAACTTACTCCAATTATGTGTTGTAAAGGACTTTAAGGATAAAGCTAAATGTGCCGAAAATGCGATTCCTGTAATAAAAAATAATGCTAACAAACTTGATTTTTACGACGCGTATTCTACTGCCGAAATGACAGAAAAAATAGGCCAGAAGATGGTAGCCGCAGGATTATACGAAAGGGCTTATGACCAATACATTGACGGGTTAGATTCTACGGGGATAGATTACATGACAAAAGCTGAAATTGAGCAACGGATTAAGGAGCTTAGAGGATGACACTAATAATAGAAAGATTGTCCGCAAAATCTCTAGTATTTATTGTGTTTTTATTAACAATTCTGGCTATGTATATTATGGGCAGTTCAGCGTCCGCGCTAGGAAGTCGTTTTCCTGCGATAGGCGATTTCGACCAAGGCGGATTGGTTCGAGCGGTTGTGGCAGAATCAAACGGGTCGTCTTATTTATTGGATGCACCTGTATCAAAAGTGCGTATTTATGTACCTATGGGGGTTACATCTGGTACGGTAACTGTTTTTGGCGCAGGTTATGGAGAGCCGAATAGTGATGCAGGTAATGTTGCAACAAACTTCTTGCTTTTTCCTTTGCTTGCCGACGAACGCATAATGCCACTAGTTTCAAGTTATTCGTCTGTATATGGTAATTCTGCTATATCAATAACAAACGGCACCATGGATCAAAGTGCCAATCTGATAATGAATTTTAATACAGCTGGTGTTCCGGAATCGACAGCGTATCCTGGATATCGGGTTTTTGAACTTGTTACAACCCGACAGAGTGGTTTTGGTTGGAACTCGTATTATTTGGTAACATCTAGTGGTGTAATAAGTTATTTTAATGATGGTAGTGATGATAAATTTGCCCTAAAGTCTTCTCCGAATAGCGTAAGTCCAAGAGGTGATTTTAGATTTAAGTTTGCTGCACCTTGTAACGCTTTACCCCCAACGCTTTTGAACCAGTCACTACGATTTTTCGATGCAGATGCTAATGAACCAAACCAAGGCACTAATCCCGTGGTTACTACACTTACTGGCGTACCCGTACCCAGAAATATTTTCGCTGATCCTGTAGCTCCACAACAAGGAACGGGTGGAGGCAATGGTGAAAGAGGTTTTTTCCTGGAGGATTTTTCTCCAAACATCGACTATACATGGACGTGGACTAATATACATTACAACAACGGAGTGCAGTTTGGATTACCCTTCGACGGATTTGCCAGTGTTTACAATTGTAAAATACCAACACCTCCAAATACTAGATGCGAGATACAAACCCCTTTTGGTACTAGTTTTGAGCAAGGAACGGCGGGATCATTTGACGTGAGAGCGGTGAATTTGGATGGTGATGGACCCGGTCCTGGCCCTGAGTATAGCTGGACGGGGCACAACGGGGCTACTAGTAGGCTGGCATATTTGTGGGGGGGTGCAAATCCAACCACAGGAGGTACATATGTTTATAAATTTGATCAACACTACGGGCAAGCAAAGCCAATTATTGCTCCAAGTGGTACCGTACTGCATAGAGATGATAACCCTGCTACCCCCGTTGATGAA
>JAYSSH010000081.1:0-3061 GCA_043720635.1 Candidatus Kaiserbacteria bacterium | reverse complement strand
ATTAGTTGATGTTCCTAAGCCTGTACCGACATCAAAACAAGTACTCATAAAAGTAATGTCCACGGCAGTAAATTCAGGGGACGTACGTCTTCGTGGATTACAAGTGCCAGGGGCGTTAAAAATAATAATGAGATTAGTTGTGGGAATTTACAAACCGCGCCAACCAATTTTAGGGGTGGTATTGGCAGGAGTGATTGAATCTGTGGGGAGAGGAGTGAAAAAATTTAAACCGGGAGATGAAGTGTATGCCATGACGGGTTTTAAATTTGGTGGTCATGCAGAGTACGCTGTGTTAAGTGAGAAAGCGATGGTGGCACTAAAGCCAAAAAATGCTTCATTTAATGAGGCGGCAGCAATTGTCTTTGGGGGACATACAGCGGTGTCATTTTTAGAGGCAGCAGGTATTACTACTAAGGTACAGCCACAGATATTGATATATGGCGCAACTGGTGCCGTTGGTACCGCGGCGATACAAGTGGCCAAATCTTATGGAGCAACAGTGACTGCTGTGTGTAGTGAACAAGGTGTATCACTGGTAAAGCAGTTAGGGGCAGATACTGCAGTCGTGTACACTGCTGAAGATTTTACAAAACTTCCTACAAAGTTCGATATTATTTTTGACGCGGTGGGTAAAACAACAAAAGCACAGTGTGTCCATTTGCTACAACCAGGCGGAATGTATAAAACGGTAGGAGGCCTGGAAGTAGCCAAAGAAAACGTATCTCAATTATTTTTTTTAACTTCACTTTATGAACAGAATAAGTACCAAGCAGTAATTGATCGTGTGTACGCTCTTGAGGAAATGGTAGCAGCCCATACGTATGTTGACACGGGTACTAAAAAAGGTAACGTTGTCGTTACCGTAGTTTAGGAATTGAAATAAAAAAAGTTTACTTCTTAGGGTTTATTTTTTTGGTTTTCTCGAGCAAATCTTCTTCGGTAAACAAAATATTTTCTATGGCAAAAGATGACCTTTGGCTCGCAGCGGTTCGTGATTTGGAGGATTTTTTATCAAGAGAGGGAACTGAAAAAGTCCGCGTTGTTTTTTGAATAATTTTTTTCATGTCTATATAGTATACTCCGTAATTGCGTTCATAAATACCTCTCCAAATTGAGTAAGCTTTTTCTCGCCCACACCATTTATAGCTAAAAATTCATTAGGGGATTTTGGTTGATGCAATGCTAGTTCACGTAGGGTTTTATCACCAAACACAATGTAGGCTGGAACGCCAAGACGAGTGGCTTCGAGAGTACGTACTTGACGCAATACTTCAAACAAATCGGTGTCATAATCAATAGCGATAGGAGAGGTGGTTTTAGTTTTTAAACGTATAGGTTTAACACTTTCAAGAGGAGCGGAAGGAGAGCAGGCATCACAATTGCCACAATTCATTTCCGTAAAGTCTTCATTAAAATACTGAAGTAAAAATTTGCGTCGGCAATTATGTAACGTGCCGTACTCTACAGATTGATGTAAGTTATGTTGCACATGTGCCTTTTCTTCCGAGTCAGCCAACTGGCGGATAAAAAAGTCATGTTTAAATTTATCAGCTGCTGAATACAAAAGCACGCAGCGGGCAGGCAAGCCATCTCGACCAGCTCGTCCCGTTTCTTGGTAATAACCTTCAATGGATTTAGGGAGGCTGTGGTGAATGACTAATCGTACGTCCGGTTTATCAATTCCCATACCAAAAGCGATAGTGGCGACCATTATTTGTATTTCGTCACGAATAAAACGTTCCTGGTTAGTGCGACGTTTATCGGTAGAAAGTCCGGCATGGTAGGTGCCAGCATTATATCCAATAGCTTTTAGTTTTTCAGCAATAGACTCAGTGTCTTTGCGTGAGAAACAGTAGATAATTACACTTTGATCTGGGTGGCTGGCAATCAATGAGGAAATTGTTTTAAACGAATCTTTTTTAGGCAATACTTCATAGCGCAGGTTTGGGCGATTAAAACTAGAGGTGAATATTTTTGGGGTAGGAAGACCAAGTTGTTGTACGATGTCAGCCTGTACCTTTTTAGTTGCGGTTGCCGTTAAGGCAATGATAGGAATGTTTGGGAATTTTGACCGTAAATATTTAAGGTTGCGATATTCTGGTCTAAAGTCATGTCCCCACTCTGATATACAGTGAGCTTCATCAATGGCAAAAAGACGTAGGGGGAGGGTATGGAGCAACGCTTCAAAAGAGGACATGGCTAATCGTTCGGGGGCAATGTATAAAATTTTAATTACTCCATGTCTAGTTTTTTCAATAACTGCATCAATTTCTTCACGTTCCATACTACTATTAATCATGGCAGCATTAATACCGTTACCAGTTAAGGCATCTACTTGATCCTTCATCAGTGAAATGAGCGGAGAGATAACCACAGTCAATCCATTTTGTAATAGGGCAGGTAGTTGAAAACAAAGTGATTTTCCACCTCCGGTGGGCATTAAAACGACACAATCATGTTTATCTAGGACTGATTGAATTATTTCTTGTTGCAAGGGTCTGAAGGTGTCGTAACCAAAGTATTGTTTGAGGGTGGCGTGCATAGTCGGGTACAGTATATACTAAATAGGATATGACCGTAAAAAATAAAAAAGCAGTATTAGCAAGAGTGAGAACAGTCTGGGAGACTGTTCTCAAGACTCATTGAGCTATTTTTCGAGCTGAAAGCGAAATAAAATAGCCAATGAGCTGAAACAGAATCACAATTCTGTTTCAGAAGGTTGACAGCAATTTTGAAAAAATAGCGACAACCTGTACTGCTTCTGTAGGAAGGACAGCTTCTGTAAGAAGGGTTTCTGGGGTGAGAAGTGACTCAACGTCACTTCGCAAGACCTTGCCAGCTATTTTGTAAAAAGTAGCGACAAGGTGTATAGAATTCGTAGAATTGACAGCGCTTAGTAGATTATGAGCGTAGTGAACAAATATGCGTAGTGATTTGTGAACATAAAATTCTGAATTTAAACCACCTTCAAACTTCCACCCCCTTCTGCTACACTAGACCAATGCAACCCCTCACTATCTACTGGTCCCGACGCGATTTCCGCCTGGCTGACAATCCTGCG
>JAYSSH010000080.1:0-7950 GCA_043720635.1 Candidatus Kaiserbacteria bacterium | reverse complement strand
AGAAAGTCTTGCGATATGACTTAGGTCATATCTCACTCTTGCGAAAGTGTCACGCACTTTCTCACCAGTGATTCCGATTATCATACCTACTTACTCTGGCGTTTGGCTGTGTATTCTGCGTAGGCTACCAAGAGTGGACTGGCGATAAAGATAGATGAGTACGCTCCAGCGATTACTCCGGCAATCAGTACAAGGGCAAATGTTTGCGTAACCACACTTCCAAAGATGTAGAGGGCCAGGAGCGCAAAGAGTACAGTAAGGGAGGTGTTGACTGAACGCACCATGGTTTCATCTACCGCCTCCCCTACCAATTGATCAAACGGTCGATTTAACGTGTAGGTGACTTCCGTTCTGTCCATACCGCCCACTTGCTTCACAATTTTTTTATGTTCAGTCCGATTTTGCTTCAGCTTTTCTCGCACCCGGTCAAAAATAACAATAGTGTCGTTTACCGAATAACCCAAAATCGTAAGCAGGGCCGTCACAAATAAGACATCAACTTCAAGCCCTGCAAAATATCCAAGTAAACTCATCACCGCGACCGGCACTAAAATGTCGTGTACGAGGACCAAAACCGTCATCGCTCCATAGACCCAAGAACTGACCGGTGTACCAATACCCACAAAAGCAATGGCGACGTAAATAATAATCATGAGAGATACTGCAAACAGCGCGTAGTAGGCTTTATCTTCTAGCTCCGCACCAATCACCGGTCCAACTGAAGTAGTACGAATAATTTTTGATTCACCAGACACAGCGAGTAATGCTGACTCCAGATTTTTTTGCTCTTCTACCGAAAGAGTACGAGTCGTAATAATGTAACTAGTTCCTAATTCCCCGGTTGATTGTCTCACAGCACTATTTTCTAAACCATTTTTTTGCAGCACTCCTTCAATAGCACTTTTCTCCGGTAGGTTTAGATACTGCACTTCCGTTAAGGCGCCACCAGTAAAATCAATACCAGGCTTAAGGCCAAACGTTAATACGATAAAAGCTGCAGCCGCAACAATCAAGGCGCCAATAATCAAAAATAATTTTCGGTACGTAATGATAAACATATTATTTTAGTTTTAAGCCAGTTCCGAGTAAAAACGACCAGATGGATTGATCACTTCGCTTCACATCAGGTAACGCGAGGAGCATCGTCCGAGTCAAAATAATCGCCGATAACACCGACACAATAATTCCAATACCTAGTACCAAAGCAAATCCTTTGATCATGGCTGTACCAAACCAAAACAAGATTACCGCCGACAGCAGTCCGGTGATATTACCATCACGAATCGCACTCCAGGCTCGGGCAAAGCCTTCTTTAACCGCAATCTGGCTACTCTTTCCAGCACGAAACTCTTCTTTAAGTCGTTCAAACACCAGCACGTTGGCGTCTACCGCCATACCAAGCGACAATACAAATCCCGCCAACCCTGCAGCAGTGAGCGTAACGGGTATAACCATAAAGATAGCTAAGTTCACGAGGATATAGAGCATCAACGCTACACTGGCAATCAACCCTGGGAGTCGGTACCATAAGATTAAAAAGAAGGCAATTACTCCAAAGCCCACCATACCAGCAAGCAAACTTTGATCAATTACACCCGCCCCCAAGGTTGCGTCAATTGTTTGAGTACTGGCGAGCGTGATTGGAACTGGTAACGCACCAAAACTGAGATTTTGTGCCAGAGCCTTAGCTTCTTCTGGATTAAAGCCACCACTGATTACCGCAGTACCACCACTAATGGCCTCATTAATACGCGGCGCTGATACAATTTCACCATCAAGAAAGATGGCAAGGGATTTACCCGTATTTTCGCGAGTAATTTTTTCAAATAATTCTCCGCCTTCTTTATTAAACTTAATAGCGACGATTGGTTCGCCTGCAACTTGTCCAGCTTGACCGCCGGTGAATTCAAGCGCCGCCGATTCAAGGTATCGTCCGGTTAGTCCGGTATCTAGGTACGGATTCATATCGTCCACTAATTGTCCGTTCACAGTAACATTTCCAATCTGAGCACCTGAGGTAGCGTTTGCTTGCAAGGCTTGAGCAGACTGTACAGCGGCAATCATTTCCTCATCAACCAATTTAAATTCCAAGAGTGGTGTCCGACCAATTTCTGCAACGGCTTTAGTCACATCAGTGACTCCCGGCAACTCTACTACTAACCGATGTTGCTTTACTTCCGCTGCAAAACTACTTTCTTCAACTTGAATAATTGGTTCAGAAACACCAAATATATTCACCCTTCGTTCTATAACGGTGCGCAGTACCGACATTAATTCAGCTACTTCACCCTCCGGAATACCCGACACATCCGCCTCATACACTAAGTGACTACCTCCGGCCAAATCAAGCCCTAATTTAAACGGATAGTTTGCTTCGGGATTCGTGGCGTTATTAAAAACGAAATAGGCAATCAAGCCTCCCAAACCTAACACCACTACGGCTCTAAAAATGCGGATAAATAATTCTGCACCTGCCGAAACCTCTGTCGTATTGTTTTTATCAGTCATACTAATTACCTGTTTTTATAGCACATTTGTGCTTTCATTACTATGTTTTATAGCTAACTGGAGCACATTTCTCAGGAGTACCGCAATAGTTATTGGACCAATCCCCCCAGGGACCGGAGTAATGAGGCTGGCTTTTTCGGCCACTTCGAGCGTCGCATCCCCTACCAACATTCCCCCTTCTTCACTAGTTCCTGCATCAAAAACAACTGCACCACTTTTTATCATATCCACAGTCACCAGCCCGGGCACCCCGGTACCCAGAATTAAAATATCAGCGTGGGCAATGACAGCTACTTTATCGGGAGAATCTTTTTCAAGCACCGTAACAATGGCCCCTTTACCGGTTGCGTATAACGCAGACGGAGCTCCAACTAATCGACCATTTCCTACCACCACTACATTTTTAGTAGCCCATGTAATGGCATGTTTCGTAGCTATACTATCAATTGCCCCTACTACCGGTGGCAAAATTGTGGTTTTCTCACCCTGATACAATAATGCGTCCACATCATGTGTAGCTGGAATTGCAGACAAAACTGATCCCACATCAATAGTCGGTGGAAATGGTAACTGCACTACTACCCCATCAGAGCGAGAAAGCACTTCATGAACTAACGCTATAATAGCGACTGTCACCATAGCCGGGTCAAGGGAAATGACTTCTACGTCAATTCCTACTTCAGCTGCTCGCCTTTGCTTAAGCGCTAAAAACTTTTGCGTTTCAAAATTTGGCGCACAGGTAAAAACCGTCAAATGTGGTGGTTTATCCAGCTGACTAATTTCCGTTTTTACTTTATCCAAAATTGCTCTCGCTATTGTGCGACCATCAATAATCATGGGCTGATAATAACACAATTTTCGAAGCATGATCAGCAGTTACTTCAACTTTCTAAAAACTCAAATAGTTAAAATTAATCGCATAAATAACTGTAGTCACTAGCGAGGCTGAGACATGCCAGAAGGCATGCCAAGTGAAATAACTATTGCAATCATGACAAATTCTCTGCTTAGTCGATATGCCGTAGATTGAAATAGCTGCTGTTACAGAGACAATCGACAGTAACCATTCGTTCTGTGAAGCCTGCGCATTTAGTAAGAGGAATACGCTGGTACCCATGTACGTAACTGCGTATGCGGTATCAATAATTTCAAACGTCAGGTAGCCAAAAAGGTGGTAAAGTGAAGAAGTTGCAATAATCAGAAGTGCTGCTGAGGCCCAAATATAACTGTCTGCATAATACGCCAGCGCGCATGAAATCAGCCAACCGATGTGACTTGCCACTAACCATAAACGAGTGCTGTAATCCTGAGCGAGCACTTCACATGTTGACAGACTGCTCAAAACTGAAGATTTCATAATTCTAAGTTAGTTTTGTTCTACGTTTGTCTCCCGGAACCCAATCCTTATACCGTCCATCAGTATACTGAAACGCATCTTTGCTACTGTATTTACATTCATAAATAGTCGCGAGCTTGGCTCCACTCATAACTACCGGATAGGAGTAAAAGCGCCATGACCCCGGACAGGTAGGGATCTTACCGCGGGTCGTATGCCAAAAGAACCAAAAAGCTAATCGAGCCATCCACGGACTAATCGGGAGAATCTTCTTCCCTACGGCCGCTGCCATGTCAGGAGCCAACACAGGCTCACCTTCGGGAGTTATATTAAAGACCTGGTAATCAAGCGCAAAATCTTCAAAGGCAAACTTAGTAACAATATCCGTCACATCATCTTCATGAATAAATTGCCGGACCCAGCCTTTGGTAGCGGGCACAAACGACGTTAGGGTTGTGATGACGGTATTAATAAATCCCCCTTTAAGATTACCCGAAAGGGCTGATTGCAAACCAAACCGAATGCGCATAAACCGTCCGCGCGGACCAGTTATCGCAGCGGGTCGTACCACAAATATTTGCGGGGTGATTGCGCCGGCAATTTTTTTGCGATCAAACAAACTTTTTAGGTTTTCTTCTACCACCCGCTTTTCTTTGGCGTAGATATATTCGTCAGGTCTAAAGCCTTCAATTTCAGTAAAGCGATGTTCTATCGTGTTATCGGCGCGAGCGCCGTATGAAGAGGCAGTAGAGAAGTAAATCAACTTTTTTACCGTTGGTTTATCAAAGGCAAAGGTAAACACATTTTCCGAACCTTCAACGTTCCATTTCCACTCGAGTTCAGGAGTCCCATACATGGCTCTAATTTGCCAGGCGGTATGAATAACAGTGGTTGGCGAAAGAGCCGACACTTTTTCTTGCCAGCTATCATCAGCGGTATTAGCTTGAATATACGTTACTTTGGGGAGGGCTTTAGAGTAATCAGATTGTGGTTCTTTATCTAACGCAATAATCATTTCCACGTCTTCGCGTGCACCTAATTGCTCACAAAGCATTTCCCCGACATACCCTGCCCCGCCAACAATAAGAATAGTTTGTTTCATAAATGTAATCGTCATGAGTATACCATTTCTTTCAAACTGTAACTATTGTATGGACGCTATAGTTGCATATCCGATTACATCCACTTACTGCGGCAAACGAATAGTAATCCCAAACCGAGACAACAAGGTTTTTATTGTCTTAAGCGCGATGGCTACATCCAGGGTAAAGGAGCGGTTCTTTACATAATACAAATCATACGCCAATCGTGTGCGTGATTCCTCGATTGATTGCGGACTGATATTTTGAGCCATGTAATGCTGGTTGGTCTGGGCCCAGCCAGTGACTCCCGGCTTAACAAAGTTACGGATTTTGTAATAGGGAATTTCTTCAGCGAGCCTATTACCTAATCCCACAATATCGTTACGCGGTCCAATTAAAGACATGTCACCTTTCAGAATCGTCCAAATTTGGGGAAATTCATCAAGACTTGATTTACGTAAAAAAGCGCCCACTTTTGTCACCACATTACCCGCTTTGGCATCCTCGTTAGTCCAGGTAGCACTCCCGGCGAGATTTTGGGTCATGGTACGAATTTTATACACCTTAACCAGTTTATTAAATTGCCCGATTCTATCTTGAGTAATAAATAAATCACCCTTCCCTTCTATCCGCATAGCGATATAGATAAAGGGTAACAGTAGTAATAATACAAACCCTAAGACCATACAGCCCACGATATCAATTACTCGTTTAGAAAAATCATACACCAGACTTTTTGATTGCGAAATGTGCGCCAAAAACCAATCGTATCGTAATGATGATAACGGTACACGATCAAATGTATCTTCATACACTTTATAAAAATCTAAAAAAGTACATTTAAAATCAATAAACGCCCGGTCAAATAAATGCGGGAGAATTTTTTCTAAATATTCACTGTGCGGGTTTGCTACGATAATTTGAATTTTTTCTTTTTCGATTAACGCCAAAAGTTTTTCTTCAAATTGGGGTGTGGCAATAGCTGTTTTGCTATCTATCAAACGGGCAAAGCTGTAGTTATACCGAGCATTATTATTTATTTCATCCACCAACTCTATAGCTTCATCCCCGTCAGCCAACAGAATAGCCTTTTGTTGATTTTTGGGTGAAAAATAATTAAAAAGATACAATCTCCAGACAGTAATCAGACCAATTGATATTAAGAGATAGATAAAGAGATTTGTTTTAGGAGCAATCCCAAAGGGAATAATCATAAACAAAATAGCCGCTAATATGATATTCATAAATTGAATATTCAAGATTCGACTAAACAATAGTGATTTGAGAAATACCGTATGTTTGTCGTACAACCCCCCAACATAAAACACAAATAACCACACTCCCGAAAGGATAAAAAACGGACCAAAATGATTTTCAAATAACGTACTACCAGGGAACTGTAAGTACCGTACAAACAGCGTGAGCCACAGCGACACAAAAAACACCACGATATCGCCGGTGATAAGTATCCATAATTCTCGTGTGCGCTCGCCCATAAATGCCCACCTATCGTACAAGAGTGCTAGAAGAGTAGCAAGTGCAGGTCAGTAACCATGATTACCGAAAATGGGTTATACTATGCAAATAATGGCAATTAAAGCACGTAAAAAGGTCTTATTTCTGATAACAAAGTCAAACTGGGGCGGCGCCCAACGTTACGTCTACGACCTGGCGACAAATCTTGACCGCACTAAGTTTGAACCAGTCGTAGCATTAGGGGGTTCGGGTCCCCTGTCGACCATGCTTGAAAATGCTCATATTAAAGTAGTGTATTTAGCAAAGATGAAAAATACTACAGGATTGAAACAAGCACGAATGATGATTGCCGAACTCAGACGCGTGATTAAAGCAGAAAACCCAGATATTTTTCATCTTAATAGTTCAGTGGCAGGATTAGTCGGGGCTATTGCCGGACGATTAGCACGAGTCCCCGCGCTTATTTTTACCGCCCACGGCTGGGCTTTTAATGAAGACCGCCCGTACCAACAACGTTTAATTATAAAGTCACTCCATTGGCTCACGGTACTTTTATGTGATCGCACCATTGCCGTATCAAACGCCCTGGTGACCCAAATGAATTGGCCGGGCGCACATAGTAAAATGAAAGTAATTAACCCCGGACGGACCATTGGGGCTATGTATGATAAACGTGAAGCACGAGAAAAAATTATTGATTTTTGTCCGACCCTCACTACAGCCCCCACTGACTATTGGTTATTATGTCTGGCTGAACTGCATCCGATTAAACGTCATCATATACTCATTTCTGCGTTTGCTACCCGTTTAAAAAATCATCCTAATAACAGATTAATACTCATCGGTGAGGGAGAAGAGCGATTAAAAATTGAACGACAAATTGCTAATCTTGCCCTTACCAATCACGTTTTTCTCTTAGGAAACGTTATTGAAGCAGCTAGGTTTTTAAAGGCTTTTGACGCCTTTGTACTGGTATCTAAATCAGAATCTTATGGCTATGTGCTTCACGAAGCTGGATTAGCCGGAGTTCCAATTATCGCTACCAATGTCGGGGGTATTCCTGACATTATTAAAAATGGTGAAGAAGGTTTATTAATTAAACCAGACAGTGCGCACATACTCACGCAAGCTTTAGCAGAAATTCAAACCAATCCCCAAAGAGCTCAAACCCGAGCTACGAACCTTCGACAAAAATTAAACACCCGCACTGTGGCCAAAATGACCCGGCAAACAGAAAGTTTATACAGTCTTTAATAGCAGGGTGGATACTGCCTGCACGATTTATAACACTGACCACTAAACCTCCCATACTTGCTAGCGCAGTAGAAGTGAGAAACGGTTAATGGGTGAATACTAAATATAGTGATAGCAGGTGAGTGTTGTAAAAATTGAAAAACATCTGAACGCGCTGTTGATACTAATCAACAATATCGGCTTTCGTGCATTGTATATTTTACTCTCCAAACGTTTAGTGGTTAACTATTAACACTAACTTTTCAATAATAATGCGTCCTCATTGAGTGAGGCGCGTTTGTTAATACGAGCATA
>JAYSSH010000079.1:0-8092 GCA_043720635.1 Candidatus Kaiserbacteria bacterium | reverse complement strand
TTGGCTCCGGCACCACTCAGCACGCCACCCAGATAATATTTGCTTACATCTTCTATTTTTTTTAGGCTATTTTTGTCCACCAGTGCCATTTGTCCGATTTTCTCCTCCAGAGTCATGCGAGCCAAAAGATCTTGCACTCTGGCATCCGTTGGCTGATTGGCTTGTTTATAAAGTGCATCGGCGGGTGGAGCCGGCAGTACGGGTCCTAAGTCTTCGCGTTCTTGTGAATAGACAGCCCCAGCAATTACAAGGATTAAAACTGCTAAAATTAATAATTTATTACGCTTGGAAACAATCTGTTTTTTTACCGTTGATTTTTTGGTTTTTGAGCGCATCACATATATCTTAACATTAGCTTATGCTAAGTTTGCTTAAATTTCTAGTTTTTAACTTGTACGCTTTTGGCTAATTGTTCAAAACCCATCATAAATTCATTACTGGTGTCGTAGACGTACTCCAATTTAACAACTCCTTTTGTGGTATCGATGTAGTAGGCATGCACCGTAGTATCTTTTTTATACGGTGAATCCTGATTATATCTTGTCTCGGCCTTCAGGCTTTTTTGACCGTTTATATATTCGGAGCTACATATATGTTTTGATACATTTTGGACATTTTGAAGTTGATTGCAATCTTTGGCATTACTAGGATCTACAGAAATTTTGATCGGTGAATTGGGATTATCATCACAATTTGCACCCTTGACACCATTAGGTAAAATAGCAACTGCCTTGTTAGTTGAGTTGCAGTTAATTTCTTTCCAACCATCCGGTAAAGTATAATTTACCAGCGATTTTACTTCGGCCCCGCTGTTGTTGTTGGCGACAGGACGGGTGGTGTCATCTGGTCGCTGATTGCTAGGAGTGTTATTTGATCTTCCCAAAAACCACCCTAAAGATCCAGCAATAATAATTATGCTAGCAATAACAACCAGAGCTTTATTTCTACGGTTTCTTCCAGTATCCACCAGACTAGTATGTGCGCAATACGAATTTTAGAATGTAAGTTATATTACAATTTTTACTTTTTAATTTCGGTGCGCGTGAGCTTTGCTGTTATTTGCTCTAAGTCGTTTGGAGATATGTTGTTACCGGATAAATTTAGAAGCTTGAGTTGTGTAAGGTTTCCAAGTTCGAGAGGAAGGCCAGTAAGGCGGTTGTTAGAAAAGTCGGCAATTTCCAAGTTACTAAGTTGCCCAATCTCTGCCGGGATACCTGTAATGCGGTTGTTATTTGCGTGTATTTCACGGAGTTTCCTTAGCTGTCTAATTTCGCCAGGAAGCGATCCTTCAAATCTATTATTCTCCAGAATTAATACTTCCAGGTTGTTAAGTTTGCCAATCTCTGGCGGCAAGCTAGTGAGTTGGTTGTTGGACAGATTCAACGTAGTTATGTCGCTTTGGCGTAGTACAGACTCGCTTAGCGAAGTTAGTTGCTGTCCACTAAGATCAAGAGTTTTTCCCTTGTTTTGTGAAATGGAGGCATTTTCAGGAAGCGTAGTTACTTTATCCTGAGACATTCGTTGGCTTACAAAATAACCTGCCCCGAAGATAATAAGAACGCCCAATGCAACCATGGTAGTTTTTTTGTTCATATTATCATTCTACCCTTTATCCAACTCTTTGACTAACCAGGGTGTTGTTCGGCCACTACTGTTATAATAGAGTAACGCTACATACGTTTTAGGATAAGGTTTTTAGGCGTACAAGGGGTTTATGGCTGAGTTGCAAAACAACCAAAAGTTGATTATCGTATCTAACAGATTGCCGGTTAGTGTTTGCAAAGAAGACGGTGAGCTGATTTTTACTCCAAGTTCTGGCGGTTTAGCGACCGCCATGTCTTCATTAGACGTAGATGCATCAAATAGAATTTGGATTGGTTGGCCTGGGATCGCATCTGATGAACTTACATCTTCTGATCGTAAAAAAATAACCCTCAAACTTCGTGAGTTTGGCTGTTATCCTGTTTACTTAAGTGCAGATCAAGTAAAAAATTTTTACTCGGGTTATGCTAATGATACCATCTGGCCGTTATTCCATTATTTTCAAAGCTACACTCAGCACAACTCGGAGTTTTGGACTGCCTACAAAGAAGTTAATGAAATTTTTAAAACGGCTGTGTTAAAGCAGGCAAACAATACATCATTGATCTGGATTCATGATTATCATTTGATGCTTTTACCTAAACTATTGAGGAAAGCACTCCCTAAAAGTTCGATAGGCTTTTTTCTTCACATTCCATTTCCTTCGTACGAGATTTTTCGTCAGCTACCCAACAGAAATGAGATTTTGGAAGGTTTAATGGGTGCCGATTTGATCGGTTTTCATATTTATGACTACGCACGACATTTTCTAAGTAGTGTCTTGCGTGCGACAGACAATGAGAGTAAACAGGGTACCCTAACTATTGAAGGCAGGACGATAAAAACGGACGCCTTTCCTATCGGTATTGATTACCAAAAGTTTGCCACAACTGCTAAGAAAGGCAGAAGTAACGAGATTGAAAAGATTCTTGAGGATCATTATTCGGGCCAAAAAATTATTTTATCTGTTGATAGGCTTGATTATTCCAAAGGGATTTTAAAAAGGTTAGAAGCATTCGAGCAGTTCTTGAAAGAAAATCCTCAGTATTGTAAAAAAGTTACACTTGTTGTCGTTGCGGTGCCGTCTCGGATAGAAGTAGAAACTTACAGAGAACTTCGGGACGCCATAGAGCTAGCCGTGAGCCGTATTAACGGAACTTATTCTACTGTGGACTGGAGTCCGATATCATATCAGTTTAAAAATCTACCGTTTGAAGAGCTGGTAGCACTATATGCTCGGGCGGATATAGCGCTAGTCACTCCTCTAAGGGACGGCATGAATTTAGTAGCTAAAGAGTATGTGGCATCTAAACATAATAATCTTGGCGTGCTTATACTGAGCGAAATGGCCGGAGCGATAGACGAACTTAATGAAGCGATTCAGGTGAATCCAAATGACACGGATTCTATTGTTAGGTCAATAAAAAAAGCGCTGAAAATGCCCAAAAAAGAGCAAAAACTGCGCATATTGTCTATGAAAAACCGGCTATCTCAATATACGGTTCAAAGGTGGGCTTCTGATTTTATCGAGCAGTTGATTAGCGTCAAAGAGTCTCAAGCCGAGCAAAACCAAAAGGTTTTTTCTACTTCACATACCGGGGAAATTCTCTCTGCATATAATAGTGCTAAAAAACGTGTATTATTTCTAGATTATGATGGTACACTACGGAACTTCACGCCAGACTATGCTTCTTCGCGCTTGGCTCCTCCAAAATATCTATTAAAAATTTTAGAAAAACTTGGAAATAAGGGATCATCCGAGGTTTATATAATAAGCGGAAGGCCTCATACCACACTGGAAAAGTGGCTGGGTCATTTGCCAGTTAATCTAGTAGCAGAGCACGGGGCTTGGATAAAACAAAATGATATGTGGTCTCAGCAAAAGTTTTCCTCGCGAGAGTTTAAACAAGGGATATTACCTATTTTAAAACGATTTACAGATCGTACTCCTGGCGCTCGGGTCGAGGAAAAAACATCGGCTCTTGTGTGGCATTATCGTAATGTAGCCACCGAACTTGCCTACACTCGGCGTGCTAGCCTTAGGCGCGAACTCGGCACAGTTATTGATACTGATGAATTCGGTGTATATAGCGGAAATAAAATCATAGAGATAAAGCCCCGCAATATCCACAAAGGCGAAACTGTCAAACGAGTACTGAAAAATATCTCGTCTGACTTTATTTTATGCATTGGGGATGATTATACTGACGAAGACATGTTTCGGGCATTGCCGGAGCACGCTTTTTCTATCAAAGTCGGCTACGAAGACACTACAGCACGCTTTCAGATCAACAATGTTGATGCGGTTATTCAACTTCTCAAGTTACTTGCGGAGCAATAAGGTTAAGATTTTTGTTTAGCTATCCAGGTCATAACCATCATAGACGCGGTTGCAAACAAATTTGGGGCTAATGTTAAACTTGAATCATGCAATACATATATCACGGGCTTCCAGAACAAATGATGGGTACTGAACTTATTCCACTTAATCAAATGCATACTATTCATCCCGAACTAAGGGACAAATACCTGGAGAAATACAGAGGGCGCGAGGAGATACTGGAACGTCGTGTTCCATTACTGGATTGTCTATGGAATGATGTTGTGCAGTTTTTGCCGTTTCATCCCCGTAAGGTTTTTGAGCTCCAGGCAGAAATGAAACTTATACCGGAGGTACCTCACTATAAGTTTTTTGAAATTGATTTAAAGGTGTTTGACCCAGCAAAGACAGTAATTTTTTTCAAAGATAAACCAGGCGAGGAAAATGTAGCTGTCAAGTGGTTGGCGGACGTCGATTTTGACTCTATCCAAGATATTCCGCAGGCTACGATTGAGTACTACAAAACACTGGTTGGCACAGGCGAGCTACCGTTTAACTACCAATTTGTTCCACACGTTGTTTATATTGGTAACGTGGATGTATCAGGCTCAAAAGTAATCTCATTGTAATCCTAAGTTAAAACGATTCAGTGGTATGAGGCGCATTAAAAGGAGGGTCGTCGTAGTCGCAACAAAAATCAACAAGAAAAACTTAAAATTTGTATCGTAATTAGTTAGACAAATTGCTTGGATGGCTGTTTTTTTGCTTTTTCAAGTACGATATTACCGACAAACCGGCAAAGCCAATGATAACAAAAAAATAGATAATCAAGCCCCAAATTACTAATAATTGCTGAATTGATAAATGTGAAGACTACTTTAAGAATTGTTTGTGAGGAAATTTGTATCGTTAGTAGGTTTGGAATTCTCCAAATCCTTTTATTTCACCAATTTGGATTGATATATCCTCAACGTTAGCAAGATTTATATTTGATTTACACCACACAATGAATTTATTTAGTATTTCCTCATCACCTTCAATTTCTAGAGATACGCTTCTGTCACGTAAATTTCTAGCATATCCCCTAATGTTATGCTCATCAGCGTATTCCTTTATTTGGTAACGAAAGCCAACACCCTGAACTCTACCTTGCAATCGAATTTCATAGTGTACTTTTGGCATCACTATTACAGAGTAGTTATCGGTCGAGATTGAACTATGTAAAACTCTGATTTGTCCAACGCCCACTCAATGTCTTGCGGTGTTCCATAATACTTTTCGATCTCAATCACTAAATGTGCTAACTCAACTATTTTGTCATCGTCAAGACATGGTTCGTCTGCTCTCTCACTTGATACAGGTTGCTCAATGTTCTGACTGTCTGAATATGTCAGCATGTTTGTCTTATGCGGTATATTCTTGTCAAGGATTTCAAAACTAAGTTTATCAACTAAATAATTGTCGGGGGTAATCATGCCTTGCACAAGCAGCTCACCCAAACCGTATGTTGCTTCAATCATAATCTGACTGTCGTCTTTATTGACGGGATTCACGCTAAAAGCCACACCTGATACTTCACTTTCTATCATTTTTTGCACCACAACTGCGATAGCGAGCTTATCCCTAGCAATGGCCTGACTCTCAGCGTATCCGATGACGATCTCGGACGACGCCGAAGACCAACATTTTTGCACGCTTTCTATAAGTTCATTTCTCGTAACACTTAGGTATGATTCAAATTGTCCTGCCCATGAAGCGTCTACAGAGTCTTCGGCGATTGCAGAAGAACGAACAGCAACCCTCTCTACTTCAAGTCTATCAAAGGCCTGAATGATAGTGTCTGTAAGTGTAGAGTCTATACCTTTACCGTATGTAGATTCATAAACTTCTGTCGTAATAACAAATCCTGGAGGTACTGCTATGCCGGCTTGAGAAAGTCGAGCAAGCGAAAGACCCTTACCACCGACTAAGCCAATTTCATCCTTGCCAATTTCATTAAACCATTTAACTGTGCTCATCCGGGCTGGCTGATACTTTCGCTTGCGTGAATTGGATATTCTTTACCTTTAACATCAGCTACAACGCCGTGTTCTGGGTGTGCACGTAATGAAAAGCCACCGCTTAAATCAAAACCAAGTTCATTAAGAGGTACACCTGCGTAGTGATGTAAGTAAGAATCAAGTCCGCCACCATGTCCGACTATCCAGACAACAAGCGGTTTGTCTTCTTTGCCAGGCGTTTTGTGAAATGAAGCACCGACCATTTCGGAGACCTTAATCATGTAATCCATTCTTTGAGCTAGGTGAAGTGGACTTTCTGCGCCCATGCTTTGGCGCGCTGAAGCATCTGTGTCTTGGTAGTACAAGCTCCATGCGTTCTCTTCAGGGTAGTTCTCGCGTAAATGTTTCATGAAATCATTTGAAAAAATGTCTGCTTCTCTTATGTTCGGGCTAGTGGCAAACGATTCCTGGTCTTCGTACCCAAAAAGTTGCTCAGGTAATAATTGCCTATCTCCCAATTCTTTGCGAATACCGTTAGTAATGATAGTTGCCGTTTCACGAGCGCGTTGGCCACCAAAATCAGGCTCTCGCTCATCAAATACTTGGTCGGAAGCCAATACCATAAAATGTGTGTCGGGGTTAGCATCAAGGTAATTTCGTATTTTCTCTTCGGCAATTTTTCTAGCGTGCTCCTGCCCATCTGGGGTTAAGTGTCCTTGCTCATGGGCGTCATGACGCTGAACATGCATTTCTATTCGTCCGTTAGACAATGGTCCTATGCGTTCACTCATTACTAAAGCTCCTCTATGTTAAATGGCGTATTATCAACTGACATGACCTTTGATTTCAGATCGGGTGGCAAATACCAAACAAAACTACCAAAAACAGAAGCATGATTTACAGAGGGATAACGCACCTCATGGTCTTTTGATAGTATGTCGTAAATCTTTGTGTGTACGCCTCGCATCCAAACAGGAACTAAGATTGGGTCTACATTGCCCATGATGTCTTTAGACATAGAGAAACACTTAGACATTTCGTAGGATAATATGAAATCTTTGTATTCTTCCTCACTAAGCTTGTCTTGTGCCTCATTAAATATATCTTCAATTGTTTGCTTCATGTTTTCGTATCGTTCTTGAAGTTGCTCATTTTGTTTTCTGAACTCAAGTGTATGATTAAGGAAGCTGTACAGCGGGAACGGAGTTTTTCGCATACGGACTTGATTAATCGGCAACTCCAGTGGCGGTAAGTCTAAGAGTGCGCGAGAGTTAAAATCTGGTTGTTTGTCTGTCAGTAAGCTGTAATGATTATCTGATTCGTCCAGAATCTTATTAACCACTGGTTGCCATAGTTTTATAATTTCTTCGTTATTTTTGTCATCGTGTTGATCGATTATCGGAATAATTTGGTCGATAATATTTTTTGAGAAGTCATCCTGTTCAAATAACTTCATAATGACTACGCCGTGCAATGCTTGTACTAAGTAGATGTCCGCGTAATCGGTCTGTAGAAGATCACGTTGGATTTGGATAATACGTTGCTCGTATTCCTCAACATCATCAGACACATCTACCATTTTGCGAGCAAACGCTTTTAGCTGGTCTACATAAAACTCATGCAGAGGGCCATCTGCGAAAACATAATTGATAACCCAAAACTTAAAACAGAAGATTTTGTTGAATTTCTGATCAATGTCTACCAAGAACTCAAGGTTGGTTTGGTCACCTTTGCTGTACTCGTCATTGACTTTATTGACCGCCATTTCCAGTACATCAAACTCGTCTTGCACAAACTGGGCATAAGCTTCGGGTTTGTTGTGGAGTTCTTGTGCGTTTTGCTCGAACCATTCAATGACTTTCGGAAACTTATACGGATAATAGGTCATAAATTGTTGTTCATCATTTGGCAACGACCTTGGAAACTCGAGAATATGCGGTTCAATCTTCATAAATGTACCCTTCATTGCCATCAAGAATGACTTTCATGCCGTCGACAAGAATTGATGTAGCGTTCTGTGTACCAACTACGCAGGGTATGTTGAACTCTCGTGACACAATTGCAGCATGGCATAAATTACCGCCAAGATCAGTAATAATTCCAGCCGAACGCCGAATGGCAAGAAGATACTGCGGACGTGTCATTTCAGTAACTATAATGTCGCCGTGTTTGACGTTTTCCAGTACTTTCT
>JAYSSH010000078.1:0-8212 GCA_043720635.1 Candidatus Kaiserbacteria bacterium | reverse complement strand
GAATGCCCCGTCAGCTTGCTGCGGGGTAGTTTACTATATTGCCTCTGTCATCTTTGATTGTGATACTATACATTAATGAATAAAAAGCACTTCTTAGTTTTGCTTGGAATTATATTGATAGTCGTTATTGTGTTTGCAATTACCTACTATGTTAAATTAATTGCAAAAGATCGTGCAGAAAATGAAGCAGTAAAGACCCTTTTTACTGAAGATGCTACTGCTTTGTACCATGATGCAACAAATAATCCTGTTTCGTTATCCCAATATAAGGGGCAAATATTAGTTGTAAATGTCTGGGCGAGTTGGAGTCCCTTCACTGAAATTGAATTTCCGATTCTAGATGAGGTTGCCTCATTGTATAAAGATAAAGGAGTGCGTGTACTAGCAATGAATCGAAAAGAGACACAGCTACAAATTGAACGTTACCTAGCTTCCATACCTGTGTATTCTAATTTGGAACGCGTTACTGATGTAAATGACTTCTTTTATGCCGGTATTGATGGGTACGCTATGCCAGAAACCGTTATATACAATAGTGCTGGTAAAAAAGTTGATCACATACGAGGAGTTGTAACCAAAGAGCGATTAGAAAAAGTGCTTGATGCAATTTTACAAACGAATGAGTAATATAATGAAAATATCCCTAAGTAATACCCATCTTTAGTAAACGGTAGTAGCATCTATCAATCTACCTTGCTATAGTAAGTGTGTCATGCATCACACGCGAGCAATTGAATTCGCTTTTTTCTTTGGAGCACTGGGTATCGTTGGATATCTAGTAATCCAAATATTTGCGCCTTTTATTACGGCACTCGCCCTCTCAGCTATTATTGTAGTTATTTGTTACCCGTTATATGAGTTTATTCTTAAATATTTTTCTCGTAGTAATAAATCTATTGCGGCGTTCCTTAGTACCATTATAGTATTTACCATCGTTGTGTTGCCGGTGTATCTGATCTCATCCTTACTTGTACATGAATTTTTATCATTTTACCGCACCATTGATGTAAATAGCCAGATGCCACTCGATAACACACTTAACAGTATTGAAGCTACAATCCAAACTTTTATACCAGGCTTTGATCTTAACGTAGCTGAACAGCTCAAATCAAGTGTAGGTTGGCTTACAAATAATATCGGCATTATTTTTGCAGGTACATTGTCATTTGTTTTTGCATTCCTAATTGCCTTACTAGGTTCATTTTATTTATTTCGCGATGGTAAAAATTTAGTTGACTGGTTTGTTTCTGTAAGTCCACTTAAGGATGCTGAAGATAAAGAAATACTTAATCGTGTCGCTGATTCCATTCGAAGTGTCACCACGGGAACAGTCCTAGTTTCAATAATTCAGGGTATTGTGGCGGCGGTGGGATTTAGTATTTTTGGTATTGAGCGTGCAATATTATGGGGTTCTATAGCTGCGCTCGGGGGATTACTTCCCGGTATCGGAACCGCGGGCATTATGATCCCAGCGGTCACTTATTTATTCTTTACCGGAACTATGGGGAATGCAGTTGGATTAATGATTTGGGGTATTGCCGCTATTGTGATTGTTGACAATTTTATCGGACCCTATCTAATGAGTCGAGGTAGTAAGATCCATCCGTTTGTAGTGCTTGTTTCAGTCTTGGGCGGGGTGTCACTCTTTGGACCAATTGGGTTTATTTTAGGTCCCGTGTGTATCAGTTTATTTATGGTACTTCTTGAAATTTATGGTGTCTATATGAATGATGATCCGGAACCGATTAAGAAGAAACGTAAATAATATGATTGAAAAGAGAAACGTTGAAGCTTTTTTGAAAGTGAATGGTATTCCGCCAACGGCTAAAGACGAAGAAATTCGCTCTGTACTTTTAAGCGCCCGCTGGAATAATAACGAAGTCGATACTGCCCTTATGGTACTTAAAGAAAACATGGTTAATAACGAGACGCACGTTGATACATTGCATAAAGTTTTTAATTCTGATGATAGGTTATCTTCGGCCGAAATTACTAAACTTTTAGGAATTGATGTAAATCTTTCTGATCATAATTTTGCCGACATTAATAAGAAATATAACCAAACATTAAATCACTCAGCTCTAATTACTCTAATTCTTTCTGTAGTGATTGCAGTTTCGAGTATCGGCTATTTGATGTATCAAGAACAAGCTGGTGTTTTTTACGATACGGGTAAATCTATTCATGGCAAATAAGTTAGCGTTACTTCCATTTTTTTTGGTTGTACTACCCCTTATTCTTTTTATTTTCTT
Organism: Candidatus Kaiserbacteria bacterium; assembly: GCA_043720635.1. GTDB lineage: Bacteria > Patescibacteriota > Minisyncoccia > Phycocordibacterales > UBA918 > OLB19. Next base: position 5,960 of record JAYSSH010000078.1, on the reverse strand, counting down.
TGTACAGCTTAAACACTGGTCAACAGTAACGATTCCTAGTACAGCGTTAGGAATGATTGCAGACAAAGCTACCGAAGAAAATTTACCGAGTGAAAATAGTTTTTCTACTGGACCAATTATTTTTGTTGGTGATGTTCTTTTGGCTCGTAACGTTGAATTTTTGATGGATACAAAAGGAGTACAGTATCCCTTCATTAATGTTCCTGAAATATTTGGCCAACCTACTAGTGCGGTAATTGGTAACTTTGAATCAGCTATATTAGAACAACATAAAAAAACTCCATCGTTTGTGACGACCTTTTCCGTTGATAAAAATTTTTTACCGGAAGTTCAAAAAGTAGGCTTTACCCATATGTCATTAGCTAATAACCATTCATTTGATTATGGCAGTACTACTTTTGCACATACTAGATTAGCTTTAGAGCAAGCCGGGATTACTCCATTTGGTCACCCCGCTTTAGTTGATGGAGTTTCGCACGTGGTGGTGCGTACGGGCTTTACCCAAGTTGGAGTATTGGCAATTAATGAAATATTTAATGCCCAATCGAAAGAGACAATTACAGCCAGTCTTGCATTACTTGCCAGTGCAACTGATTTTCAAATTGTGTACGTTCATTGGGGAGAGGAATATATGCTCAAACATAACTTCACACAAGAAGTACTAGCAAAACAATTAATTGATGCAGGAGCAGATGCCATTATTGGACACCATCCGCATGTAGTGCAAGATATTGACGTCTATAAAGACAGACCAATTTTTTATTCTTTAGGAAATTTTATTTTTGATCAATATTTTTCTGTAGATGTTGAGCAAGGATTGCTTATAAAACTTTCGTTTATTAATAATGAAGTACAGTATGAACTTGTGCCTGTCAGTAGTGAAAGTGCAAATTCACAACCTGCACGTATGACCGTCGATGCTCAAGCGCTATTTTTAGCCAATGTAGCTCGACGAAGTAATCCTGATTATGCAGAAAATATCAAGCAAGGTAAGCTCATTTTGCCATATTTTCTTGCAACTTATGAGTAAAACGGTATGATGACATAATAAATTAATGGTATATGTTTAATAAATTTGAACTTCTAGGTATTGGCGCTAGTATCGTATCGATGGCCTTGGCGCTGTATCTTATAAATATAGAAACTTCAGCCCTGACAATTGATGATACAGATGCTCAATTAGCGAGTGCGGTGGTGACGGTGGGGGGTGGAGCAGACGAAAAAACAGAGTTACGGAATGCATTACTAGAAGGCACTAATCAAAATGGTACTGTGGAAAAATTAATTATAGACGATGTAGTAATCGGAGGTGGTGAGGAAGCTAAAACGGGAGATACGGTATCTGTCCATTACGTAGGGACATTACCAAATGGTCAAGAATTTGATAACTCTAACAAGCGCGGTGAACCATTTGAATTTACACTCGGTGAAGGTCGGGTAATTAAAGGGTGGGAAGACGGAGTAGTGGGGATGAAAGTAGGTGGAAAACGAATTTTAGTGATTCCATCAGATTTGGCGTATGGGGATGCAGGGTATGGTCCAATCCCACCGAAAGCCACTCTAGTTTTCTCCATCGAACTCCTGGGGGTTAACGAGTAAAATCACTTCATCTACTGCGTTGTGCTGCGGTAAGTTGCAGCTCACCGTACAAAAGGTACGGCTCGCATCAACTTCCTTGCACGCCTTGTATCTAAAGCAATTTAACTCGTTAACCTGAGTTAATGCAAGAAGACAAAAACACAAACCTTGGGTTTGTGTTTTTGTATATTCGTGACTGTATTTGATTGGGTTTTCGTGTATAGTATCGGGGATTATGGCCATTACACCACCTGTGACGTTTACGATTGAGGCAAAGGGGAAGGGTAATCTTGCGCGAGCGGGGGTTATTTCTACACCCCATGGCGAGATTCAAACGCCTGCTTTTGTGGTTGTAGGGACTAAAGCGAGTGTAAAGAGTCTGATGCCGGAAGACTTAGTACAGTATGTTGGTAATCAAGTCACCTTAGCTAATACATACCACCTGTTTTTGCAACCGGGTCATGACGTAATTAAAGAAGCCGGTGGTCTCCATGCCTTTGCCAAATGGCACATGCCGACCATAACAGATTCCGGTGGGTTTCAGGTGTTTAGTTTGGGAGCAGCGTTTGGAAAAGGGGTAACAAAATTTGCAACGGGTGAAGCCGACGGTGATACCGGCGTGCCTGCTCGGGCCAGTTTAAATGTCTACAGTCAAAAATTTGCTGCCGATCATGGAAAACTTTGTATTATTGATGAAGACGGCGTAACATTCACCTCACATATTGACGGCTCGATGCACCGTTTTACCGCTGAACGCTCAATTGATATCCAACACGCCATAGGTGCGGATATTATCATTGCCTTTGATGAATGTACCAGTCCAACAGCAGACCGTGCATATCAAAAAGAAGCCATGGATCGAACCCATCGGTGGGCCAAGCGTAGTGTAATGGCACACAAGCAAAATTTTGATGCGTTAAAAAAACAAGGTCTGTACGGTGTGGTGCAAGGGGGGCAGTTTTTAGATTTACGCCAAGAATCAGCTCGAGTATTGTCCGATATGGATTTCGATGGATTTGGTATTGGTGGTAGTTTTTCAAAAGAAGATTTAGGAGATAGTTTACGGGTGGTAAATGAGATTTTGCCAGAGAATAAACCACGTCACCTCTTGGGGATTGGTGAACCAGAAGACATTGTGCAGGGTATATTGATGGGTTGCGACACCTTTGACTGTGTGGCGCCTACGCGCATCGGACGCACCGGTACTATCTATGTCATGACCGGTGAAATGAAAACTACTCCATGTGGTACGTTTACCTATCCTGTAACCAAAAAAATCAGCCTCACCAACGCTAAATACAAAACCGACCACACAGTTTTAGATCCACTCTCAACCGGTCACGTGGCCCAAACATACACCAAAGCCTACGTCTCCCATCTTTTCCGCGCCGGCGAGATCCTCGGCCCCCACCTAGCCTCCATCCACAACCTAAACTTCATAGTAACCTTCACCAAAAATTTACGTGATCAGTTGTTAAAAATTAATTAAAGTCCTCAATTCATTTCTCCTGCTCAAGGAGGAGGTCTTGCCTCCTATTTCTCATTTCCTTGATAATGCTCACTACTTCAAGCATACTTTCCTCATTAAAGGAGGAGGCAAGACCTCCTACCAGTTCATCTCTATAGTTAATACTGGCTCTGTATAAGTTTTTATCAGTAATGTTGTGTACCAGATAGTTAAAGCCGACATACGCTAATATGTGTCTTAAATATGCATCAGTGTCTATATGATTGGCTTTAAATTTTCCTTGAAATAATGCGCCTGATCTTTTATATTTTTCATTAAAATACATGGTATAGCCACCACCAACGCGTTGCATATATTTAGAAAGTCCACCTTCTACATCATTACACCTTAAAATAACATGGTAATGATTAGGTAATATACAATATGCCAGTATTGTTACTGGAGGATTTATTTGGGGCTTATTTATAAGTGACTGTAAACTTCCTGTAACTTCACTACTATTAAAGTGTCGAAGCATTTTCAAAAAATATACATAATCGAGTTGATCTTCATAAATTGTGCGTTTATCAACACCGCGATTGAAGCAGTGAAAAATTTCTCCAGGTGCAAAAGCATTTTGTCGTATTGCCATTAAAATATTATACAACACATTATCGAAGTAGGAGGCAAGACCTCCTAGTTATATATTAAATGGTAGTGAGAAGGCTATTTTTTTTGGTTCTTGCGGGGTATACTGAATGGTCATGCAATTTGAGATTTCTACAGAGAAAACTCCAGCGGGAGATCAGCCCAAGGCGATTGAACAGCTGGTTAAAGGGGTGCGGGCTGGAAAGCAACACCAGACGCTTTTAGGTGTAACTGGGTCGGGAAAGACTTTTACGGGAGCTAACGTTATTCAACAGATTCAGAAACCGACGCTTGTTATTGCCCACAATAAGACGTTAGCCGCTCAATTAGCGCAAGAATATCGTGACTTCTTTCCTAGTAACGCGGTGCATTATTTTGTGTCGTATTACGACTACTACCAACCTGAGGCCTATATGCCAACGTCCGATACCTTTATTGAAAAGGAATCACAGGTCAATGAAGAAATTGACCGCTTGCGTCATGCCTCTACTCAGGCACTCCTTACACGTACCGATGTAATTATAGTGGCTTCCGTATCGTGTATCTATGGTTTGGGTTCGCCCGCTCAGTATCTTAAGAAACACTTGCAAATTAAGCGGGGTTTTGAAACTACCCGGATGGAGTTACTCCGAACCTTGATTGATATGTATTTTGAGCGAACCAACGCTGATTTACTTCCTGGACATTTTCGTGCGGTGGGGAATACGATTGAGATTATGCCGACTAATGAACGCATGATTTATCGTCTTGGTTTTTCCGGTAACTTAATTTCATCAATCACAAAAATAGATAGTGTCAGTCGAGCAATCATTGATGAGCCCGAAGTATTTTTCTTGTTTCCAGCAAAACACTTCGTAACGCCAGAAGATGAGCGCAAAGTAGCAATTGAAGACATTAAACTTGAACTGGATGAACAATTAAAAAAATTCAAAAAAGAAGGGAAGTTGCTTGAATCAGAGCGACTCCGTCGTCGGACAAATCATGATCTCGCGATGATGCGGGAGATTGGGTACTGCAATGGGATTGAAAATTATTCACGGCACTTTGATAGACGAAAGCCAGGCGAAGCACCGTTTTCATTGTTGTCGTATTTCCCTCATAAACCAGATGGCACTCCCGATTTCTTGACCATTATCGACGAATCTCACGTAACGTTACCGCAATTAAATGGTATGTATGCGGGTGACCGTAGTCGCAAAGATACATTAGTTGAATTTGGTTTTCGCTTACCATCAGCGGTTGATAACCGTCCGCTCAAGTACGCTGAATTTGACAAGCGAGTCGGTCAGCGTATCTACACCTCAGCCACCCCCGGTCGTCTTGAATACGAATTATGTTGTCCAATGGCTTGTCCGACTCCGCAAAAAAGTGGGGAAGTTAAAACCGCACGTTCTGAATGGACAAAACAATTTGACCTTAAGTTGTGTCTAGAAAAGGGAGCTGTCGTAGAACAGATTATTCGACCAACCGGTTTAATTGATCCCGAGATTGATCTGCGAAAAGTAAACCAAATTGGTGATTATCCCGGTCAAATCAAAGATTTTATTGCTGAAGCAGAGCGGGTGATTGCTGGTGGTGGGCGTGTATTGACAACGACGCTTACAAAAAAAATGGCTGAGGATTTGGCTGAGTTTTTGACTGAAAAGAAAATCAATACAAAATATATCCACAGTGATATAAAAACCATTGAACGAATAGAAATCCTTACCGATTTTCGTAAAGGAAAGTTTGATTGTTTGGTAGGGGTAAACCTTCTTCGTGAAGGCCTCGACCTGCCCGAGGTTGAATTAGTGGCCATTCTTGATGCTGACAAGGCGGGGTTTCTCCGCAGTGAGACGGCTTTAATTCAAACTATCGGCCGCGCTGCGCGTAACGTCCTGGGGCGAGTGATTCTCTACGCTGACGAAATGACCGACGCCCTTACTTACGCTATTAACGAAACTAACCGTCGCCGAGCTATTCAGGTAGCTCACAACACTAAACACGGCATCACCCCGACCACTATCAGTAAAGAAATTAAATCTATTACTGACCAAATGCGTACAGAGCATGATGAAACCGTTGAGACATTACTTAAAGTAGATGTTGAGCTCTACAAACGTAACCCGGTAAAAGTCCTTAAAGAAAAGCGTCAACAAATGGAAGACGCAGTGGCAATATTAGACTTTGAAACTGCTGCCATTATTCGTGACGAAATTGCCTATTTTGAAGAACAAGCGGCCGGGCTTAAAACTAAGAAAAAGAAAGGATTATTTTAGTAGTAAATACTATTGTAGTCCCCGGTATA
>JAYSSH010000077.1:0-8258 GCA_043720635.1 Candidatus Kaiserbacteria bacterium | reverse complement strand
TTAGATCTTAAACCTAATTATACTGATGCGCTCTACTTACTTTCACAGCTTGATATTGCTGCCGGTGATATTGCCACAGCAATTAGAACTACCGAATCAATTATTTCTCTTGAAGCTAATAACCCGGGACGGTATTACCAGCTTGGTGTACTCCATGGGGCCCTTAAAAACAATGATGCTGCCATTAATGCTTTCTTACGAGCAATTACTCTCAATCCGAGTTACGCTAACGCACGCTATTTCTTGGCTGAGCAATATTTGATAAAGGGCGACAAAGAAGCCGCTCTTGCTCAACTCACCACCATTCGAGACTTAAGTCCAGAAAATACTGCAGTGAATTCAGTCATTGAAAAAATTAATTCGGGTGAAATTCCAGTTGGACAATTTAATTCAAATTCCAATCTCCCAGAAAGCTCAACAATCAAGACAGAAAATGATGTTACCACTACCAGTGAAGTTCCAAAAACACCATTACTCACTCCGGTAAATACACCATCAGCTCAAAATTCAATTAACAGTTCTCAAGAAGCGAGTTCCGCTACGAGTACGCAACCATAAGTAACGTATGGTTACGCGAGTACTTAATTTGTTTTATCGGGAGATTCGTGGCCTGCACCAGGCAGCGTATATTCTTGCGTTATTTGCGCTTGCCTCACAAATTCTCGCTATTGTACGTGATCGTATTTTGGCACACCAATTTGGAGCGGGAAGTGAACTTGATGTGTACTATGCTGCCTTCCGCATTCCTGATTTGTTGTTCGTATTGTTTGCGTCGGTGTTGTCGGTGTATGTGTTGTTGCCATTTGTAACCAAAGCGAAGATAAAAAGCGATGGTGCTGCTCAGGCAGTGCTGAGTCAAATGTTCAGCCTCTTCCTTGTGGGATACACCTTAATTGCGGGTATTACGTTTATCACCGCACCATTTTTTGCTAGTTTCATTTTTCCCGGCTTTACGCTTGAAGCTCAGAGCGAGGCCGTGGTGCTGATGCGGATTTTACTGCTACAACCATTGCTTTTGGGTATTTCCAGTTTGCTCGGAGTGGTTACTCAAATGGGACATCGGTTTGTGATTTATGCGTTGTCGCCGCTGTTATACAATGTTGGGATTATCTTTGGAGCGGCGGTGCTGTATCCAATATTTGGTATTGCCGGACTGGCGTATGGTGTGGTGCTGGGGGCTTTGCTCCATTGTGTAATTCAGTTACCGTTAGTGACGACTAGCGATTTACGCTTTGGCTTTACGCGCGCTATCGATTTGAAAACCATTCGGGATATAGCGAAAGTAGCGATTCCTCGAGCAATCACTCTATCACTGAGTCAAATTATGTTATTGGTGTTAGTGATGATGGCGACCACCATGACGGTGGGATCAGTCGCTGTATTACAGTTTGCCTTCAATCTCCAGTCAGTGCCGTTAGCGATTATCGGGATGAGTTATTCGGTGGCTGCCTTTCCGACTCTCGCGTCACTCTTGGCTGACAAAAAACAATCAGAATTCAATACCTATGTACTGACCGCGTTACGTCACGTTATTTTTTGGTCAACTCCCGTTGTGGTACTGGTGATTGTTTTGCGGGCGCAGTTAGTGCGGGTGCTACTCGGTAGTGGTTCGTTTGATTGGGCCGACACCAGACTTACTGCTGCGGCTCTCGCCATCTTTGTAGTGTCATTACTGGCACAAAGTATATTGTTACTGATTATTCGAGCATTTTATGCCGGTGGTTTTACGCGCTTGCCACTTATAGTCACCTTTGTAGGTACCGTGTTTTCAGGAGCGTTTGCCTATGTTCTATATACGTGGTTCCAGTATTCACCCACCGCCCAGGTATTTTTTACCTCATTGTTCCGTCTTGAAAATGTAGTGGGTTCAGAAGTACTAATGTTACCACTAGGGTATGCAGTCGGGGTGATTATTGAAGTAGTCCTGATGCTCATTTTTGCTGGTCGTACGTTTGGTCTTCAATTACGTACATTAGGCAGGCCATTTGTAGTGGCGGGAGTGGCCTCAATTACGGGAGGATTATTTGCGTATGCTACCTTACTGTTTATTGTAGAAGGGGTAAATCAAAATACGTTTGTGGGAATTTTAATTCAGGGGTGTGTCGCCGGTGTGTTTGGTCTGATTGGAGTAATTGTAGCGTATCGGCTATTAGGTTCACCAGAAATGCATGAAATTTACATGGCGTTTAAGCGGAAAGTGATTAAGAGTGAGATTGTTACCCCCCAACCCGATTTATTGTAGGCGGTCGTCAAAAATACTTCATATGCGTTGTTGCCTGCGTCGTAATGATGCTCAACGTACGAAAAGTACGCCTCGCACCATCACTCCTGGTCGCCTAGCATCTAAAGCATTTTTGACAACCTTGAGTTAATTGAACGCTTTTAATAAAATTGTTTTTACACGAATATACTTTTCTCGAGACGTTATTAGATACAAGGCGACAAGGAAGGAAACCATGAGTCGTACTGATTTGTACGATGAATGGTTGAGTGACGCAGGCAACGCAGTAAATGATGACGTATCGAGGAAAGCGCTAGTAATTTGGGGGTTTTTCGGGTAAAGTGAGGACACATTTACTCTCTATGAATACACCAATTCGGAACTTTAGTATTATTGCGCACATCGACCATGGTAAGTCGACGTTAGCTGATCGTATGCTTGAAACAACACGTACCGTTGAGGCGCGTAAAATGCAAGCCCAAGTACTTGATTCTATGGAGCTTGAGCGAGAGCGTGGTATTACCATCAAAATGCAGCCAGTGCGCATGAAGTATCTGCACGGTGGCGTGGAGTACCAATTGAATCTCATCGATACTCCCGGACACATCGACTTTTCTTATGAAGTATCTCGTGCCCTGAAGGCCGTAGAGGGAGTACTCTTGCTTATCGATAGTACGCAGGGTATCCAGGCCCAAACGCTGACGACATTACAAATGGCCAAGGAGCAAGGGCTCGCCATTATTCCGGTCCTAACTAAAACTGACATGGGGCATTCACGCCCTACTGAGATTGGGGATTCAGTGATTGCGCTTTTGGGTTGTAAACGTGAAGATATTTTATTAGTGTCCGGTAAAACCGGAGCCGGTGTACCAGAATTACTTGAAGCAATTTGTGAGCGTATTCCGGCTCCGCGTCCAAGCGAGCTTGATGCGTACCGTGGACTTATTTTTGACTTTACGTATTCTAATCACCGCGGCGTGATTGTATTTATGCGGGTGTTTGATGGTGAAGTGCGTAAAGGAGATGTACTTTGTTTTGTGGCTGGCGGCAAGAGTTTCACCGTACTTGAAGTTGGTATGGTTACGCCAAGTGAAGTGCCGTGCGAGAAAATTTCTGCCGGTGAAATTGGCTACATTGTGACGGGCATTAAGGAACCGGGGGTAGCAACAGTGGGAGACACATTAACTCTCGTTAAAAAACCGGCTCCACCACTTGCGGGGTATGCACCAGCGAGACCAGTAGTCTGGGCATCAATTTTTCCTGACAGCCAAGATGACTTTACGATTCTCAGGCAAGCGCTTGATCGTTTAAAACTTTCAGATTCATCATTATCGTACGAAGAAGAATCTTCTGGTGTATTAGGACGGGGATTTCGCTGTGGCTTTTTAGGCATGCTTCACCTTGAGATCGTTACTGAACGGTTACGTCGAGAATTTGATATGCAGATTATTATTACCGCACCCTCTATTGCCTACGAGATTACCTTTGATAATGGTACCGTTGAATCCATCTACGCGGCTTCACGTTTCCCTGATCATGGTGAAAAGGTAACCGTGCGCGAGCCGTGGATTTTAGGACAAATTATTTCGCCACCAGAACATGTGGGCAACATCATGACCTTACTCTTTGATCATGAATCGGGAATACTCGAAACCGAAGTGTTAACTGATGGTCGCAATCTAGTAACCGTTGAAATGCCGTTACGTGAACTGATGCGGAACTTTTTTGATAAATTAAAAAATGCTAGTAGTGGTTACGCGTCACTGTCCTATGAGATAGCAGAAATGCGCCCAGCATCAGTAGTGCGACTCGATGTGCTGGTTGCCGAGGAACTCATCACAGCCTTTTCGCGCGTGGTAGGGGAACGTCGCGCTGAATTTGATGCCCGAGCGGTAGTAGATAAGTTGTATGACAACCTCCCGCGTAGTCAGTTCACTACTAAAATCCAAGCCAAAGTGAGAGGAAAGATTATCGCCTCTCGTTCGCTCTCTGCTTTACGTAAAGACGTAACTGGCTACCTCTACGGAGGAGATATTACCCGCAAGATGAAGTTGCTCGATAAACAAAAGAAGGGAAAGAAGAAGGCGTTGGAGTTGGGGAAAAGTCGGGTCAATATATCGCCCGAAGTCTTCATGAAAATGCTAAAAAGTGATTAATTTTGAGCGTCTACTGCGTTGGGACTGCGGCAAAATTTTATTCACCGTACAGAAAGTACGGCTCACAAAATTTTCCTTGCCCGCCTTGTATCCATCTCAAAATAAATCACTTTTTAAAAATCGGACTAATTTTAGTCCATCTACTTCGTTAGTCTTCGGTAAAATAATACTCATCGTACATCAGGTACGGCTCGAATTATTTTCCTCGCCTGCCTCGTATCTGAACCAAAATAAGTCCGATTTACAATCTGATGAATTTTGAACGTCTACTGCGTTGGGACTTTAAAAATATCAGTCAACATATAGACATACGCCTCCCGATATTTTTAAAGCCCCGCCTTGTATCCATCTCAAAATAAATCAGATTTTGGTTTGGCAGAGGTAAAACAAAGCCAGTCACTTTCGTGATTGGTTTTGTTTTTTTTTGTTAAATAATCTTAGATTCACAGTTTAATAAACTCGAGGAATACGTCTGATTCCATCTTTTCCCATAATTCCTACAGCAGTTCTCAGAGTATCGACACGTTGTATCAAAACCCAGAATTCTGGATGATTCTTGTGGTCGGCATCCGCTTTAATAGCAGCTGTTTCAACTAATTTGTTCAGAATTGGTCCATAATGATTAACAAGGGTATTCATCAACTGTCTATTAACATCAATAGAGGCTTCAGGTACATTGGGAATACTATGAACACGAGTAATTTCTTCAGCAGAAAATTTATTTAAATCCGTTTCAATATTTTCCAGCCCGCTCATATCAAGTTCTGTTAACCGTTCAGGGAAACGATTGATTTTCTTTTCAGCTTCAATAAGTCTGTGTAATTGAGCGTGAACTTTTTCAACCTGACCTCCTTCCATAGCAACTGCCATTGTTAAATCACGCAAATAATCGATTGCAACTACATCACCTTTTACTCCATATTCCCAAGCTTGTTCAGGAATGTCTTCATCTGGTAATAAATCACGTAATTTTTCTAATAAAGCATTTCCACGTTCTAGTCCTTCTAAATTAACGAACAATTCTTCTGTGTTCTCCTGGTTCTCGTGTGATGGTGATGTCATATTATTAATTTGTTCGATTTTTTAATAGTTGATATTTTAGTTTAGCTACAAGACATGATAAAGCTTGGGAAGCTTTTGCAAGGAAAAATAATAGGAGGCGTTGCCTATACGTTGACTATTATTTTTTGAACGACAACGCAGTAGATGAGCTGAAATTTCAACGATTAGCCGATGCCTCCGGAGTAGGCGAATAGCATGCTTAAAATGATCAATGACGCAACTACAATCCAGACGTACTTTATCGCTTTTTTGGTGTTTTTATGGAATAGGAAACTCATATATTTATTTGATGGTACAATACTACCACATGTTGGAATTTTATAAAAAGCGTACATTACTTTCTTGGCTTCATTCTCCCTTAGCCTTGGGAGTGTTAGGTGTCATTCTGCTTTTTATGATGTCGGTAGTCTATCAACGATATTCTATTGAACAGGATATGGTAGAGAGGCGTGAAGAGGCAGCTACTCAATTGAAGGAACTAGAAGACAGGCGAGCGGAGCTCGAGAAGAAAGTGGAGTACTTAAGTAACGAGCGAGGCATAGAGGCCGAAATGCGCCGTAACTTTGATGTGGCCCGGCCCGGGGAACAGGTAGTAATTATTCTCGATGGTGAAAAAAAAGCCGATATAGAACCGCTCACGCCAATCGAAACCGACAAACCTTGGTACAAATTTTGGTAAATGCTATACTACAGTCAGTTAATTATTTAATACATTTTTATGGATAAAACCGTCACTATTTACAGCACTCCTGTCTGCCACTTCTGCCACCTAGCTAAAGATTTTTTTGCGGAAAATAACATTGCTTTTACTGAACATGATGTAGCGAGTGATATGGATAAACGAGCCGAAATGGTAGATCTCAGCGGTCAAATGGGTGTGCCCGTAATTCGCATTGGTGATGACTTAGTAGTTGGATTTGATGAAGCAAAGGTTAAGGAATTGTTGGCGGCGTAATTATTTATTGACTGCATAAAAATCTTAAGGGCTCTACCCTTAAGATTTTTTATTTCTCTAAAGATTAAATTTTATAGTTCTTTCCCCAGGCATTTAAAGGGAGTGTCAGCTTAGTGTCTGGTAATAGACTGAGAAGCCATTGAGTGAAAGTATTACAATTTGGGCCCCATATCATATTGTATGTATGTGCGTACGGATAATGTAGTGCCTGCTGTTTGATTGCTAAATATAATGTATGGGCCGGTGAGTCAGTCTCCCCGTTAATTTCAGAGAACACCTTTCCGGTTTGTCTTTTTGTTAAATCATTAACATTTACAAATGGTGACAAGGTAGTGCCGAGGTGATTTGGGAAGATGTCTTTATAAATATATCCACGGGCAGGTTCTTTTTTTAGTCCCGGATAGCCCCACAGATCATACCGTTGAATTTCATTGTTATATGAAATTTCAACCCACGTATGAACAGTGAAGTTAAATGGAAATGACATGGGGGTAGCATACACCTGAATGCAGTAGTTATGTGTGAGTGCGGGCATGACGTTAAGTTTATCATTATATTAAAGGAATATTTCCACACTACTATTGTATGGTGCGCTCGTACTGATATACTAAACAAGGATTTGCATGAGGGGGACGTTGTGATTTATAGAAAACTACGGCTAATAACTTCGTGTTGGAGGCATGATCTTGTTCGGTATACCATTGTGCACAGTACTCTTGGTGTTATAAATTTTGGCTTGGCTGCGTTGCTGTTTACTTGGTACGGATTAAATCATCATGTAGCTAGTTTGATTGGACATGGTGTGCATGTAGGAGTTGGGTTCTTTGTGGATCGAAGAATTTCATTTAGATCACCAGATACTAGCATCCGATATGGAATACCACGATATTGGATAATAGAGGGGTTGTCATATGTATCGATAGTCTTAACTATGTTTATTATGATTGATATTTGGAACGCCAATCCTTATATTAGTCGTGGTGTGGTAGCGATGGGTGTAGCATCGTTAATTTCCTATAGTCTCAATCGATTATGGACTTTTAAAGCATCAACAATTTAATTTCATCAATTCGTTCGGCTGCATATGCACCGGACGAATTTATTTATTTATCATACAAAGTTAATATTTTTCGAAAATATAAGTGATATCGACTAGTATACAAACATTAGACCCTAGTATCCTAATCACAGTTTTGTGCCCTAGCTAGGAGTCGAACCTAGATTCTCGCGTTAGGAGTGCGAAGTTCTATCCATTGAACTACAAGGGCGTAGTGCGGGCATTTTAGCATAAATTCCTCTGGTATACTGTATGTACATGAACCCAGAATTACCTAAAAATACTGATGAAGAAACCTTGTTATCGCTTACTAAAGCCAATCATGAGTTATTGGTAGCTAATAACGAGTTATTGCAAACAATCAACAAACGAGAGATTCGGCAATTTTGGTTTAAAATTGCTTGGTATGTTGTATTGCTCGTACTACCACTCTTTGCCTATTATTACCTCTATAATGCCTTCATGAGCAACTTTACCGGCAGTAATGGAAAAGTAACCTTAACTACGAATTGATACAGGAAGCCCTAAAATTGTATCAATCACCCTAGTGTTTAAACCACTATTTAGTTGAAATTAATCAAGAAACAGGTACAATGGCGGGTACGTTCTAAAGTGGCCAAAAGGGTCAAATAAGTCCGCCACGTATAACCACATCATGCTTGGGTAGCTCAGTTGGTAGAGCATTTCCCTGAAGAGGAAGGGGTCGGCGGTTCGAGCCCGCCTCCAAGCACTGACAGTTGCGCTTGTGCTCCCAGCCGGAATTGAACCAGCATCTACCCCTTAGGACGGGGCTGTTCTATCCGTTGA